>JANNPG010000171.1:0-7284 GCA_031399805.1 Betaproteobacteria bacterium
CATGAGCACCATCGTACGCCATGAATCAAACGCACGCCTCTCCCATGCAGTCATCCATAACGGGGTCGTTTACCTCGCCGGCACGACCGCGGACAACCGCAGCGCGTCGAGCAAAGGCCAGACCGAGGAAATCCTCGCCAAGATCGATGCGCTGCTGAAACTCTCGGGCACCAGCAAATCGCGCCTCTTGTCCGCGGTGGTCTACGTTGCGGACATGCGCGTGAAGCCGGGCATGGACGAAGCGTGGATGGCGTGGATCGATCCGAAGAATCCGCCGGCGCGCGCAACGGTTGAAACGCGCCTCGGCACGCCAGACACGCTGGTCGAAATCATGTGCGTAGCGGCCACATGACCTCCTCACTGGCGGGCGTCAAGGCACTCACGTTCGACGTTTTCGGGACTGTGGTCGACTGGCGCGGCAGCATCGCGCGCGAAATCCGCACGCTCGCGAAGGCAAAAGGCCTGCGCGTCAATGCCGCGAAGTTCGCCGACGCATGGCGTGCGGGCTACCGGCCGGCGATGAACCGGGTGGCGAGCGGCGAGCTGCCGTGGACAAAGATCGATGACCTGCACCGCATCATCCTCGACGAGATCCTCGTCAAATTTAAAATCACTACGCTAAACGAAGACGAGAAGGCCGATCTCAACCGCGCCTGGCACCGTCTGAAGCCGTGGCCCGATGCGGCGCGCGGATTGAAGCGCCTGAAGAAAAACTACACCATCGCCACGCTGTCGAATGGCAACGTCGCGCTGCTCAACAACATGGCGAAGCACGCCGGATTGCCGTGGGATTTGATTTTATCGGCGGAAATCTTCCACCACTACAAGCCGGACCCCGAAGCTTATCTCGGCGCCGCGGAGATACTCGGGCTGAAGCCCGCGGAAGTGATGATGGTGGCGGCGCACAAGGACGATCTGCGCCACGCCGCGCAGCAGGGACTCCGCACCGCCCTCGTGTTGCGGCCGCTCGAATACGGCAAAGGAAAGCATCCTGAATTGAGCCCCGAGCCCGCATTCGACGTTAACGCGAAAGACTTTCTCGATCTCGCGGACCAGCTTGGCGCCTGACAGGAATCGATCTCCCGCAGTTTTTACCAGGAAAAGACGACACCCATGGCGACCTATCACCCCTCGATCACCGACGAGCAGGCGGCGCTTATTCACAGTGCGGCGCTGTTCTTTGTCGCGTCGGCCGATCCCAATCTCGCGTGCGGGCCGCATAACGTCGGCCCGGTGAACGTATCGGCCAAGGGCGGCGTCCCGCTGCATATCCTCGGCCCCAACCGCGTCGCGTACCTGGATTACAAAGGCTCGGGCAATGAGACCGCGCGGCACTGTACCGCCGGCGGACCGGTCACGCTATTGATTTGTTCATTCGAGGCAGAAAACGCGGCGGCGGTGCGCCTGTTCGGCAGGGCCACCGTTACGCCACTGGCGGAGTCGCCGCTGGCGGATTTATTGCTGCAACATCCCGCACGCGAGTTGAAGGGCGCCGCGCGCCAGGTCATCGAAATCGAGATCGACAATACGATGACGAGTTGCGGTTACGGCGTTCCGGTCATGCAACTCGTGCGCGACCGGCGCGTGGTCGACCGCGGCCGTCAATACAAGGAAGGAAATCCGGCGCGCGCGCCGGCTGCCACGTAAATCGCGCGGAGTGACTTAGCCGGCCTTCGCCACGCTTTTGACTTCGATGCTCGCAGCTTTTGCCAGATCGCGATGGATGCGCGCCACGCGCTCGACCTCGCCCTTGGCCGGGAAGCGTTCGTAGAACCCCTCCACCTTGAACGCCTTCTGCAGTTCGCTCCAGACCATCAGGCGTTCTTCCCACCGCTTGGCGCGGCCGTCTACCGGATCCGCATCTTCGCGCGCAAGGTCTGCGCATACGCGAATCAGCGCCTTCAGCGTCACCGGCTTGGTGACCATGTAGTTGTCGTTGGCCCACGTGTCGCCCCACACCCGCTGCGCCGCTTTCAGGAAATCGCGCACGATTTCGTAATACTTCTCGGCTTCGCGGTAGCTGTTGGTCGCCTGCTTGATCTTTTTCCATTCGGCGCGCACCCAGCGATAAAGCTCGTTGAATAACTCCGCCTGCAATATCCACTTGTCCTTCAGGCTGCGGCCGCCCAAACGGTTGATGCGATAACGCAGCGGACTGTCGGCTTCGCTGTACAGGCTGTCCACCAGCCGCGCCGCAAAACGCCGGTCGGGATCCGCCCACGACACGCGCTCGTATAAGTCGACCAGGTGGCTTTTGTTGATACGCGTCGGCGTCGAATTGATGATGACGAACATTTCGGCCGCGAAATCCTCGCTGCGGCCGTCGAAAATCACGCACGGCACGTCGATGCCTTTGGCTTCTTCGGGATGCTCGGTGAGATAAAAACGCAGCGCCGCCAGCCGGTGCTGGCCGTCGATGATCAGGTATTTCGACGTCGGTTCCTGCAAGTGGCCGACGTTGTCCTGGCCGTCGAGGGTGCGAAAATTGAGTGTGTCGCTGGTGAACAGCAAAACCGTGCCGGGAATCGGCGGCTGGGTGACCGCCATTTCATAGAAATTCTTGAGCGACCTCACCTTGGCGCGCGACACCACGCGCTGGAAAGCGGCGTCGTTGCGCTCGATGCGCGCGATGAACTGCGCGATTTCGTCGTTCTGCGGGACGGTCTGCGCGGCGATTTGCTCATCCTCGCCGTAGTAACGGCTGATGAAGCGCACCTTGTTCAGAATCTCCTTCGCCTGACAACTGGCGAAGTAGAAGATGCCGTCTTTTTGGCGAATTCTTGTTGCAAGCATGGTGTGTCTTTCGATTTGATATTCACACTAGAGCCAGCAAGCCGCGCCGAATACGCGCCGGTGCTCCTCGCTTAGGCGTAATGATATATGAAATCAGGGGTCTGCGGCTCGAATCTGACCTGAAAAAGGTCATCCGGGCGTCTCCATCGACCGGCTACCGCCTACGCGCATGGCATCCAAGGCCCCGCGAAACGGCTCCTCGGCGCGCGCCCGCGGGGGTCAGGGACGGTCAAACACGATGAGCTCCGTGACCCCCCGGCGGCCGTCGCTCCAGACACCCATATAGCGTTGTTGCAGGGTATTGCCTAGCGCGTATTCGCGGTGCCTGCCGTAAAACGCGGCGTCCGACAGCATGCCATGCCTAGGCCCTGAGCAGGTCAACCGGTCTGAATGTGCCATTCAGCGCAACCGCCGAATTCACACCCCACCATCGCTCGAGCGCGGTCGCATACAGATCGCGAAAATCGACCGCGAACGGCAGGTTGCCGTTGCCGTCGAGCCGGGTCAGCGCCGGCGGCAGGCCGAAAAGCCCGCCTTTGACGCGGCCGCCGAGCACGAAGTGCGCGTTGGCCGTGCCATGATCGGTGCCGCCGCTTTGGTTTTCTTTCGGCCGGCGGCCGAATTCGCAGTACGTCATCATCAGCGTCGCATCCCAGCGTCCGATTTCCAGCATGGCCGCACGCATGGCCGTCAGACCTTCCGCCAGTTCCCTGAGGAGCCGCTGCTGGTTGCCCTGCTGGCCGCTATGGGTGTCATAGCCGTTGTGCGTGACCTTGACCACCGCGACACCCGCCTTGCTTGCAATCACCTGTGCCGCCGTTTTGAATGCATTGCCGAGCGCGTGATTCGGAAACTCGGCGCCTAACGTGTAGTTGGCAGTGAGATTGGCCGCCGCCTGTGCGACATCCTGCTCGACTTTCAGAATGTGGTTCAGCGCGGGATTGCGCGATGCGCCTGCGCTGCCCGCCAGCCTGGCCTGGCGCAAAAACTGCTCGGTGTTGGTCAACGCCAGCGCGCGCGTGCCGCCGCCGGCCAGCGGGCCCATTTCGCTCGAGCCGACGATGATGCCGTCCGCCGCGTACGACTTGGGCACCGGCGAATCCGCAAACGCGCGCGTCAGCCAGCCGTCGCTCAGGTATTCGGCGCTCTTCGACGCGGTGTCCCAGATCTCGATCGAGCGGAAATGCGAGAGGTTAGCGCTTGGATAGCCCACGCTTTGCACCACCGCCAGCTCGCGGTTCTGCCACAGCGCCATCAATGGTTGCAGCGACGGATGCAAGCCCGCGCGACTGTCAAGCTGGAGCACCTGGTCGCGCGCGATCGCGATGCGTGGCCGCAAGTTGTAATACTCGCTGTCGGCGTACGGCACCACCGTATTCAAACCGTCGTTGCCGCCCTTTAACTCGACGAGGACGAGGACGTTCTCGTAGCGCCCCGCCGGGCCGGCGAGGGCCGCATCCGGCCACCACCCGACCACCGCGGTCGCACCCGCCACGCTCAAGAATTCACGCCGGTTCATAGTCTCTCCTTCGCCTCACGCCTCACGCCTCTCATTTCAACTGATACACCGGATCGAGCACCAATTGCCGCAACGCATCCATCCCCTGCGCGGTCGCCGTCTGCGCGCTCGCCGGATCGGCGGCCAGCACCACCCGCGTTAACAGCGGGTCACCGGGGCGGAATTGCGACAGCCATTTATCGCCGTCAAAATGAATGTCCATCATCGCGCGCGCGAACCGCTCTTTGCCGTCGACCATTTTGCCGAGGCCTTTTACGTTGTCGCCGGCCTCGCGGTTCATCGCCATCGGCGCTTGGCGCATCTCCTGCGCGCGAAAGAGGCGTTCGAGAATCTGCTTGCGCTGCAAGAGCGTCGCGCTGTTGATCCACGCTTCGCCGCCGGGCCAGCCCTTGACGTTGGGGGGTGCGAAGAGGTCCTGACCGAGCTGGCGCGACACCAGCACAAACGGCAGGACTTCACCGGTCTCAAAACGAAACTGGCGCAGCGTGCCGACGATCAGTTCGACCGGCGACTTGATCAATACCGCGCGGTTCTGCGGCGCATAGAACGCGTCCGACGTCAGGAGCGCCCGCAGCGCGACCTTGATGTTATAGCGGTTGTCGCGAAACATGCGCGCAATGCGTTTTATTTCAACAGTGTCCGGCACCGGCGACACGAACTCGCGCCACAGCTTGGCGACGATGAACTCCGCGGTTTGCGGCTGCGCGAGCAGAATGTCGAGCACCGCGTCGCCGTCGAAGTTGCCGCTCCTGCCGAGCACGGTTTTCACGCCGTCATCGTGAATCAGCGCCCGCGACACAAACTCGCCCGAATCGGGGTCGACACTCCAGCCGGTGAAGGCCCGCGCCGCCTCCTTGATATCCTTTTCGCTGTAATTACCCTCGCCCAGCGTGAAGAGTTCCATCACCTCGCGCGCGAAGTTTTCGTTCGGCTGGGCTTTGCGGTTCGACGCGTTGTCGAGGTAGACAACCATCGCCGGGTCTTTCGACACCTCGTGCAGCATGTCGCCGAAATAGCCAAGCGCGTGTTTGCGCAACAACAGGTGCTGGCGGTACATCAATACCGGCGACCTGACCTTCTGCAGGCTGGAGACGAAATGGTTGTGCCAGAACAGCACCATTTTTTCGGTCAACGGCGAAGGCGTGGTCAGCATCTCGGTCATCCACCAGCCGCGCAGCTCGGCGCCCTTCTCGAATAGCTCGCGCTGGAAGAGCTTCCTCTGCTCCTCGCTCATGCTGCGCAGCCGGCGCGGCGATTCGAAATCGTTGATCCACGCCGGCGCCGGGGTGGTGACTTTATTGCTTGCGGTCCATGCCAGCAACTGATCGACCGCCTGCGCGCGCGTCAATTTCGAAAACGCGCTGATGTCGTCAACGTTGGCGGCAAAGCTGGTGCGGTTCAAGAGGTGGCGCGCTTCGTCGAAGCCCATCGGCGCAGCGGCGAACGCCGCCGTAGTGGTGGCGGCCGCTACGGCGGCGGCCGCCGCGCAGTTGCGCAGCACCAGTAGCACGCTGGATCGTAAAGCTGACATGGCGCAATCTATTTTCTTGCGATCATCAGGACGTCGGCAACCCACGCACCCAGCTCCGGAAACGCGCTTTGCACGGGCAGCCACGCCGCGAGACCCATGCCGACGACAAACAACGCCCAAAACAGTAACCGTTCCATCGTTATCCGCCGATCATGGCTTGCCGTCAGGCCGCCGGGCGTTGGCGGGCGGGCATGTGCCAGGGTCCGCCTTGCACTGCTCCTTCCGCTGCTTCATCTTCGCTTTCATCTCTTCGCAGCGCTGCGGATTCGCCTTGCAACGCTGTTCCCTGCGTGCTTTCATCTCATCGCGGCATTTCTGCGGGTCCGCCTTGCACTGCTCGCGGCGCTCCTGCATTTTTGCCTTCATCTCCTCGCATTGCTGCGGATTATCCTTGCAGCGATCCTGCATGCGGCCTTTCATCGCGTCGCGATCGGCAGGTGCGCCCGCCTTGGTGTCTGTGCGCACCGCAGCGCCAGGCAGGCCCTGCGCAAAAGCGGGTGCAGCGAAAACCGCGCACAGCGCAATCGATAGCAGCGGGGTCAATAATGTGCGTTTCATGAGTCGTGCCTCGGCGGATGGATTAATCCAGATGCCGGCGCTGCCGCAATATCCTTACCGGCCCTTGTAGATTTCACGGTTGGCGCGGTCGAGGTCGCGGCGCAGGTCGCGCCGCTCGTGATCGGTGAGCCTGCCGTCGGGGCGCCGTTCAGGCTGCTGCTCGGGGCGGCGATAATCCCGTTGCGGCTGCTGGCGCTGATAACCGCCGGGCTGCTCGCGCTGATAACCGCCGGGCAGCTGACGCTCCGCCTGGACGTCGAAACGCGGGCCGCCGAAATCGCGCCACTGCCTGGCTTGCGCCGGTTGCACCAGCACCGCCGACACCGCGAGAATTGCGCCCATGAGGATTTTCATATGCCTCTTCTTCATGCCGAGAAACACGTTTACCGACGCCGCGCGGCATCGTGCCGCACATTATAGAGGTGTGCGCGCGTGGCAATAAGGCCGCCCATGCAGGCGGCAAGCAATGCGGTCACGATCAAAACCGTGGTCAATCCGTGCATGACAAGTTCCATATGCGTGCTCCTTGTTGGTAGCGGCCAATGCCGTGATAATCAGCCGGTATTGCTGTTGTCACTTCCTGTAACGCCACCCCGATTTCAACGTTGACCCATGCTACTCCGCCTGTGTAAGCGTGCTGTTAACGGCAGGCGATTTTTTGTAACAAACTGTTTCAACCGCCGCCGGCGGACGGCAAATGCCCTCCAAAAAACCAGAGCCTGTCTCATGAATATCCGATATTTATGAGACAGGCTCTAGAATTGGCTGCATCAAACCGCTAGCATGGCGCCCATGAGGACGGTTACCCATGAATGATCCGAAGACCCGCATCATCGTTGTCGACGACGACGCGCGGTTGCGCGAACTCCTGAACCGCTACCTG
>JANNPG010000176.1:0-25039 GCA_031399805.1 Betaproteobacteria bacterium
CAACGCGCCGCGTCAAGTGATCGAACACCAAGAGCGAGCTCGGGGCGACGTACACCGCTTGGGGTAACCCGTCGAGCTCGGCGCGGTTCGGCGGCAGCCGCTCGAAGAAGCGCACGACGTCGTAGCCCGTCGTGCCGACGAGGCCGCCGTCGAACGGGATCCCTTCGATCTGCGGTTTGAGCAACGGCGCACGCTCGAGCGCGCCGCGCATCAACGTGAGCCACTCGGCCAAGCTCGCCGGCCGCTTTTCGGGCTTGCCGTCGATCGCCAAACGGTCGGCGTAGAGCTCGAGCGTCAGAGCTTCGCCGAGACCGATGAACGAGTAGCGCGCGAGGCGCTCGCCGCTCTCCACGCTCTCGAGCAGAAAGCGCGGCTTGAAGGGCTTGAGCTTCATGTACGCCGACACCGGGGTGTCGAGATCGGCGGCGATGTCGAACGGTGACTCCATGATTCAGCTGCCTTGCTTTTCCTGCCCCCAGAAAACAAAAAACCCATCTCCGGTATCCGCGAAGATGGGTCTGCATGGGTCGAGAGAGGACTACGAGTCTTCTACGCGCGCACTACCCGCTTCGCTGGTGCGACTCGCCACCAGCGGCCATTGCAGGCAGGATGACTTTGCAGACGAAGTAGCGAAGACGGACATCATCAACGTGCCATACAACGGCGGCGCGCCGGCCGCCACCGCGGTGATGGGCGGGCACAGCATGATCCTCATCTCCAACGTCACCGAAGTCGTGCAACAACTGGGCGCGGGACGCTTGCGCGGCATCGCCGTGATGTCGCTCGCGCGCGCGGATCAGTTGCCCGATATTCCCACGCTATCCGAATCCGGCTATCCGGGATTCGAGGCGGCAAACTGGTACGGCGTGGTGATGCGTTCCGCCACGCCGCGCAACGTGATCGAGCGGCTGAGCGCGGAAATCGACAAGGCGCTGAATGTGCCGGAAGTGAAGGACAATTTGCACAAGTTCGGGCTTGTTCCCGCCTATCTCAACGCGGCCGAGTTCGACGCCGTGATCCTGAGCGAGCTGCAGCGCTACGCGCGCATCGTGAACGCGCTGAAGCTGAGGATGGATTGAGGCGCAGGGTGGAAGGATGGAGGGGTCATTCAGTGACCCTGTCACTCAATCCCTAATCGCTCAATTACTTGGAAGCGGTCTCAAAAACCCGAAAGGCGCGTAACCGCCGATAAACGCCGATTAACGCCGATACATTTTCGACGGCCCGGCCCTCTTGATATCTAGTATCTATCTGCGTTCATCCGCGTTCATCGGCGGTTGCTTGAGATTTTTGAGATGGGTTCTTAATCACTCGATTACCGTGGGTATAATCCCGTTCACCGGCGGCCGTCCGCGCCGGTCAAAAGCAAAGGGAGACTGCACATGCGCGCGTTGATCCGGATCGTGCTGAGTGCGCTGCTGGAGTTGGCGGCGGCGCACGCGTTGGGCCAGAATGCGGCCGCCAACTATCCAACCAAGCCCATCCGCTGGATCATCGATTTTCCGCCGGCGGGCGTGTCCGACATACTCACGCGCACGGTCGGCCAGAAGCTGGCCGAGTACCTCGGCCAGGGCTTCGTTTACGACAACCGGCCGGGTGCGAACGGCGTCATCGCCAACGCGCTGGTCGCCAAGGCGCCGCCCGATGGTTATACGCTCGGTTTCATCAGCCAGCCGCTCTCGCTGCAGATCACGTTGGTACCCAATCTCGGTTTCGCACTGAAGGACTTCGCGCCGGTCGCGCTGATCGCGGAGTATCCGAGCCTGCTCGTGGTGCAGGCGAAGACGCCGGTGGAGAACGCGAAGGAGTTTACCGCGTGGGCGAAGAAAAAATCGCCGTCAATCTCATACGCATCTTCCGGCGCGGGCGGCGCGCAGCACCTTGCGATGGAACTCTTTCGCAAGATCGCCGGTTTCGACGCCGTGCACGTGCCTTACAACGGCAGCGTCGCCGGCATGATCGATTTGATGGGCGGGCGCGTCGATGCGGTGTTCGTCAACGTGCCCGGCTCGCTGCCACATATCCGCGCGGGGCGCGTGAAGGCGCTGGCGCTCGCCGGACGCGCGCGCATGCGCGTGCTGCCCGACGTGCCGACGTTCGCCGAAAGCGGCTACCCGTTCGACACGCTGGCGGGTTTCGCCGGTGCGGCGTTTCCGGCGGGCGTGCCCAAAGCGATCGTCAGCCGGATGAGTGCCGAGATTGCGCGCGTCGTGAAGCTGCCCGAGATCCAGGAGCGCATCTACAACGCGGGCGGCGCGCCGCGTTATCTCGGGCCCGAAGAGTTCACGAAATACCTGCGCGACGACGTACGGCGCTGGGCGCCGCTCATCAAGGAAGCGGGCGCGACGCCGCAGACGTGAACGCATCTAAAGCATTCGCCGCAATGGACGCAAAGGACGCGAAGGAAAATCCAATGGCAACGCGCAAGAAATCCGCCGTCGAACCGTTGCTCCCGGTAACGATCGAGCAGGGCGGCATTCGCTACGCGCCGGGCGTCAGGGCCGGCGGCTGGATCTTCGCGACCGGCCACAAAGGCAATGCGGATTTTGCGGGCGGCATGGCGCCCGCGGTGCTGAACACCGGGCTGCCGGCGTGGGACAGTTCGAAACACCGGCGCGAGTCAGATCAAATTTTCGCGAATCTCGGGCGCGTGCTTAAAGCGGGCGGCAGCAGCTACCGCAACATCGTGCGCGTGGATCAGTACTACACCGATTACCGCGCGGTGCCGCCGTATCACGGCGCGCGCCGTGCCGCGCTCGGCGACCACATCCCGCCGAGCACGTCAATCCTCATGCCGCGCTTTCTGCTCACCGGTCAGGAAATTGAAATGCAGATGATCGCCGCGGCAGAGGGCGTGCGCGTGCAGCATATCCGGCCCAAGGCGCACGCGATTCATGCAAGCTCCGGCTACAGTCTCGCGCTGACGGTGGAGGATTTCGTGTTCGTCGCCGGCCGGCTGGCCGACGCGCTCACGCTTACTGACGGGCTGGCGCCCGAGGTGCGGCTGCCCGCCGGTCATTTGTGGAAAGGCGTGCCGGTCAAGCTCGAGACTGAATTCACCATCAGGCAGAAGCTCGAGCCGGCGCTCAAAGCCGCCGGCTCGTCGCTCGCGGACGTGGTGAAGTGCCAGGTGTACTTGCGCGATCCGGCGGACTTCGCGCCGTTCAACGAAGTATGGCGCGCGCATTTCGCCAGGAATCCGCCGGCGACGAGCTTGATCCCGATGTCCACACCGGGCCTCGCGATCGCAGAAGGGCGCGTGGAAATCAACGCCATCGCGTTGCGCAGCCGCGGTAAAACGCGCGCGCGCGGCATCGATGCCGGCGTCATGCCGGCGTGGAAGGGTTACAGCCAGGCGGTGCGCGCGGGCGATCTGCTGTTCATTTCGGGCCTGCTCGCGATCGATCGCAACGGACTCATAGAAGCCGCGCGCGTCGACCCGGCGCAGCCGTACTTTGGTTCGAGCGTGCAGGCGCAGATGGACTATATGCTCGCCAACGCGCAGAAGCTGTGCAAGGCGGCCGGCACGTCGCTCGCCAACGTTGTGCGCATCCAGCAGTTTCACACCGATCTGAAGGAATTTTATCCGGCCTACCAGGTGTGGCAGCAGCATCTGCCGGGGCAGCACCTGCCGTACTCGGCGGTGGAAGTGCCGTTTCTTCCGGTGCCCGGTTGCACGGTGCAGCTCGACCTGTGGGTATACGTGCCGTAGCGACGCGCAGTAAATAGATCCGGCTCGACGGGGTTTTACTAGAAGCCATCTCAAAAATCCGTTCGCCCTGATGTATAGAAGGGCGAAGAGGGCTTCTGGCCCAGACAAATGTCGGCCGTTTATGCTTCGATACCTCAGCACGAACGGCCTCATTGGATTTTTGAGATGGATTCTAGTCTATCTTTACCCCCGCGCGGCGCACGACCTCCGACCACTTCTCACTTTCGCTCGCAATAAAGCTTTTCACGTCGTCCGGCGTGCCGCCCATGATCGTCACGCCCATATCGATCACGCGTTTGCGGAAGGCGGGTTCCTCGAGTGTCGCATTGATCTGCTTGTTGAGTTTAGTGATGATGGGTTTTGGAATTCCGGTGGGTCCCATGACCGCATACCAGGTGCCGGCTTCGAGTCCCGGCAGGCCCGCCTCTCTGGTCGTCGGCACATCGGGCAGCACACTTGTTCTCGCAGTTGACAGCACCGCGAGCGCGCGCAGGTTACCGGCAATGACCTGTTGCGCGATGGCCGGCAGCAAATGAAAAATCAATTGCGTGCGGTTGGCGATCGTGTCCTGCGTGGCGAGCCCCGGTGACACGTACGGAATGTGCCGCATCTTGGTGCCGGTCATTTTCTGATACAGCTCGGAGGCCATGTGCATGCTGCTGCCGTTGCCCGCGGATGCGTAATTCAGTTCGTCGGGACGGCTTTTGACGTACTGGGTGAAGTCCGCCAGCGTACGCGCGGGAATCGACGGGTGCACGACGAGCACGTTCGGCACGCTGCCGAACTTGATGATGGGCACAATGTCTTTTTGCGGATCGAAGCCGAGGTTCTTGTAGACGTGCGGGTTGATCGTGAACGTCGTGCCCGAAGCGAACAGTAAAACATAGCCGTCCGCGGTGGACTTCGCCGCGATGGCCGTGCCGATGTTGCCGTTGCCGCCGCCGCGATTGTCGACCACGAATTGCTGCCCCAGCGCTTTGGTCAGCGCATCGGCGAGCAGGCGGCACGCAGGATCGCTGCTGCCGCCGGGCGGGAAGGGATTGATCATGCGCACCGGACGCACCGGATAATCTTTCAGGTCGTCCGCCGCATGCGCCGCATAAGCAAACAAAGCGAGCGTGAGCGATAATACGATTCGTTTCATGAATATCCCCGCGGCGTTGGTGATGGGCGAAATTATGCACCAAGCGCAGCGCGACGGGTTGTTTGCGCGCCACCGGGGCGACGCGCACGATGGCTGTGCGGTTGCGAATGGTTTTGAGCGGGCATCCGGTTTGAGAGAGGAAATATACATGGCTACAGGCAGGCGAACGGCGGTCAGGGTCATCAATCCCGTTACCATTCCCAAGGGCGCAATCCGTTATGCGCCGGGGATGCGCGCGGGACGCTGGGTGTTTGCCACCGGGCACAAGGGCACCGCTGATTATGTGAGCGGCATGTCGCCCGCGGTCACGCGTCCGGCGCTGGCCAACTGGGACAAGCCGAAACTCCGGCGCGAGGCTGAACAGATTTTTCGCAATGCCGGCAGCGTGCTGAAGGCGGGCGGCAGCGATTTGCAAAACATAGTGCGCGTCGATCAGAACTACACATCGGGCCGCGCAGTCGAGACTTATCACGATGCGCGCCGCGCCATACTTAAAGACCACATCCCGCCGAGCACTTCGACGCTCGCCAAGGGTTTCCTGCTGCCGGGCCAGGAGATCGAAGTGCATATGATAGGCATAGTGCCGCAGGGGGAGTTTCGGCCGCGGCATATACGCCCCGCGGACCACGCCGTCCACCCGACATCCGGCTACAGCCTCGCGCTCGCCGCCGGCGATTACGTATTTGTCGCCGGGCGCATGGCCGACTCGTTTACTTTCGGTGAAGGGCTCGCGCCGGAAGCGCGGCTGCCGGCCGGGCATTTATGGAAGGGGCTGCCGATCAAGCTCGAAGCGGAATTCATCATTCGCGAGAAGCTCATGCCCACCCTGAAGGCGGCCGGCTCTTCGCTGAAAAACGTCGTGAAGTGCCAGGTGTATATGCGCGACGCGGACGATTTCGCGGCGTTCAACGAAGTGTGGGCCAGGTATTTTCCGAAAGCGCAACCGGCAACCACGCTCATTCCAGCGGCAACGCCGGGCTTTTTCGTATCGGATGCGCGGATCGAGATCAACACCATCGCGCTTCGCGACGCCGGTAAAACCGGCAAACAAATCATCGATGCCGGCGTCATGCCGGCATGGGCGGACTATTCGCAGGCGGTGCGCGCGGGGGATCTGCTGTTCATTTCGGGCCTGCTCGCGATCGATCGCAA
The DNA here is from genome assembly GCA_031399805.1 of Betaproteobacteria bacterium. Classification (GTDB taxonomy): domain Bacteria; phylum Pseudomonadota; class Gammaproteobacteria; order Burkholderiales; family SG8-41; genus PALSA-1004. The sequence continues at coordinate 6,009 of JANNPG010000176.1, forward strand.
CGGGCTGATAGAAGGCGCGCGCGTCGATCCGGCGCAACCGCATTTCGGCTCAAGCGTGCAGGCGCAGATGGACTACATGCTCGTCAACGCTGAGAAGCTGTGCACGGCAGCCGGCACTTCGCTCGCCAACGTCGTGCGCATCCAGCAGTTTCACACCAACCTCGGGGAGTTTTATCCGGCCTACCAGGTGTGGCAGCAGCATCTGCCGGGGCAGCACCTGCCGTACTCGGCGGTGGAGGTGCCGTTTCTTCCGGTGCCCGGTTGCACGGTGCAGCTCGACCTCTGGGTATACGTGCCGTGAGGGGTGAGGCGTTAGGCGTGAAGCGTGAGGAATCAGGACTGAGGGTCAAGCTTTTCGATTTTCACTCCTCACGCCTCACTCCTCACGCCTCATTGATTTTCAAATGGACATGATGAAGCCGGCGACCGATTTTTCCGGCGTGAGCTTTAAAGAAGCCGTGCGCCGCGCGCGCGAACTGATTCCATTCCTGCGCGATGAGGCGCCGCAGTGCGAGGAGATGCGCCGGCTCACCCCGGCAGTGATGGACGCACTCAACCGCACCGGGCTCCTGCGCTACCTTCAGCCGAAGGTATGGGGCGGCATGGAACTGCCGTTTGTCGCCTACTTCGACATTCCGGAGATGCTCTCGCGCGGCGACATATCCGTGGGCTGGGTGGTCACGAATCTCGCCGCCCACCACCGCAATCTGGCGTGGTGGGACGTGCGGGCGCAGGAGGAAGTCTGGCGCCCCGATCGCGACGCGGGGATCGCTTCGGGCATCGCCTACCCGCAGGGCCGCGGCGTGCCCGCGGACGGCGGGATCGTGCTGTCCGGCGAATGGAATTTTTCTTCCGGCACCGACCACTCGGACTGGAGCATGCTCGCGTGCATCGTGCGCGACGGCGACCGCATCGTCGATTACATGTTCTGTTTATTGCATCGCTCGCAATACGAAGTCGTCGACGACTGGCATACGCTCGGCATGCGCGCGACCAGCAGCAAGACCGTGCGCTGCACTAACATATTTGTCCCCGCGTACCGGGCCGTGTCCATGTACGTAGCGCGCGAAGGCCACGCGTGGCCGGGCCTTGCGTTGCATCGCAATCCGATCTACCGGATTCCGCTGTCCGCGCTCGGCGGTCACGGTATCGGCGGCTGCCTGGTGGGCAATGCGCGCAACGCGCTGGACGCGGCGATCGCGCTGGTCAAGGCCCGCAGCACGAGCTACACGGGCGCGCGCATGCGGGATTTTCAGACGGTGCAGCTGCGTATCGGCACCGCGGGAGCGCAGATCGACGCGGCGGCGCTGCTCCTGCGCAATGATTGCCTGGAAGCGCAGCGGACTTACGACGCCGGCGGCACGTTCGACATCGAAACGCGGCTGCGCTGCAAGCGCAACGCCGCCCTGGCGGCCAGGCTGTGCACGGAGGCCGTCAGCTCCCTGCACGAGATGGCGGGCGGGAACGGCATCTACGACCGCGATCCGCTGCAGCGCATGTTCCGCGACGCGCGTGCCGCCGCGGGCCATTTCAGCTTCAGCATGGATGCGCAATTGCCGCCATGGGGACTGGTGGCTCTCGGCGGTGAGTTCACGAGCCCGACGCTGTGACCAAGCACGCCACCTCGTGCGCGATCGCGGTCCTGGCCGCCGTGCTCGCCGCGTGGACCATCGATGCCCCGGCCCAAGCTTATCCCGCGAAGCCGCTGCGCATGATCGTGGGCTTTGCACCCGGCGGCGGGACCGACGTCACCGCGCGCGCCATCGTGCAGCAGTTGTCCGACGGTCTCGGCCAGCGCGTCGTCATCGACAACCGGCCCGGGGCGAATGGTGTCGTGGGCACTGAGATCACGGCGCGCTCGCCGGCGGACGGGTATACGATCCTGATGGTCAACTCCGGCCATACGGTCAATCCCGGCATGTACCCGAAGCTGCCCTATGACACGGTGAGGGATTTTGCTCCGATCAGCCTCGTGGTGATGCTGTCGAACCTGCTCGTGGTCCACCCGTCGCTCCCCGTGAAGTCGGTGCCGGAGTTCGTGCGCCTTGCACGCGCGCGGCCCGGATGGATCAATTACGGCTCGGGTGGGCACGGCGCGAGTTCGCACCTGGGGATGGAACTGCTGCAACGGGCGACGCAGACCAACCTTGTCCACGTGCCGTACAAGAGCGGCGGGCTCTCTGCGACGGCGCTGCTCGCCGGTGAAGTGATGGTGTCGTTCAACACCATTCCGTCCGCGCTTGCGTACGTGAAAGCAGGGCGGCTGCGCGCGATCGGCGTATCGAGCCTGCAAAGATCGATCAGCGTCCCCGCCATTCCCACGATTTCGGAGATGGGCTATCCCGGTTTCTCGGCGAGCGGGCTCGCCGGCCTGTTAGCGCCTGCCGGCACGCCGGCCGGAGCGATCGACCGACTTCATGCGGAAGTCGTCAAGCTCCTGAAGCTCCCCGTCATTGTCGAACGGTGCGTGACGCTCGGGCTCGATCCTGTCGGCAGCACGCCGGCCGAGTTTGCGCGCTTCATTGCAGCGGACATGGATAAGTGGACTCGGCTCACCAAAGAACTGAATCTGGCTTCGCAATAAGACCACGGGAGTGACGATTCGTTTTGCATCGACCTGCTAAGGAGAGGCCCATGAAAAAACTGGAAGTGTTGAGCCCCGCGGGGCTCGCGGTGGTCACGCCCGGCGGCAGCGCGCGGCGCATCGACAGTCTGGATGGCAAGACCGTGGGCGAAGTGTGGAACGGCGTATTCAAGGGCGACTTTACATTCCCGCTCATCCGCAGGCTGCTGCAGGCGAAGTATCCGCGCCTGAAAGTAATTCCGTACACGGAGTTCCCGCACCTTCCCGGCAGCGACCATCCCGCGCGCCAGCGCGAACTCGCGCGCCAGATCGCGGCTGCCGCCAAAGAGAAGGGATGCGACGCGGTGATTTCCGGCAACGGCGCCTGAGGCACCTGTGCACCGGCCGCGGCGCGGCCGGCAACCGAGATCGAGAAGGCCGGCATCCCGAGCGTAGTGGTGACGACTACCGGTTTCTCGGTGCTCGCGCGCCTGACCGGCAAATCGGGCGGCGTGGAGGACCTGAGCATCGCCGAGTACCCGGGGCCGCTCGGCATGCACGATGCCGGCGAAATCGCGCGGAATATCGAAGCAGTTTTGATCGACCGCATCGTCAGCGGTCTGACGCAGTCGCACGGCCACGCCGCCACCACGGCGGCGGGCAGCCGCGATCCGCGGCAAATCGTACTCTGCGGAACAGCGGCGGAAGTGAACGCGTTTTTCACCACCGAAGAGTGGAGCGATGGTCTGCCGATCGTTCCACCGACGCCTGAACTCGTCGAGTGCTTCCTTCAATTCACGGACCGTTCGCCTGACGAGGAAATCGCGGTGCTGCCGTCGGCGAATCTGCGCGCGACGCCTTTGAACATTTCGGTGAACGCGGCGATGGCCGGCTGCCGCCCCGAGCACATGCCGCTTATCATCGCCGCCGTCGAAGCCATGGGCGACGAACGATGCAGCTTGAACAACATCGGGAGTTCATCGGGGATATTTCCGTTCGTGCTGATCAACGGGCCCATCGTCGCGCAACTTGGCATCAACGCCGGCGCGCAGCTCGTCTCGCGCGCGCCGAATCCAGCGATCGGCCGCGCGATCGGCCTCATCATCAGGAACATCGCGGGGTTCCGCCCCGGTGCGAGCTATATGGGAACGTTCGGCTATCCGCTGGCGGTCGCGCTCGCGGAGTTCGCGGAGGAAAGCCCGTGGGAACCTTTTCACGTCGAGCAGGGATTCGACGCTGGCGCGAATACCGTGACTGTCGGGGTCAGCAACAACTGGGGTTCCTCCCCCGCGCCGTATGACAGGGCGGGCCAGAGCGGCGCGCGGACCGCGCTCGAACTGCTGGCGAGGGAAATCACGCACAAGACGCGCCTCTTCAATTTTCCCGGGCAGGGGCCGCACGCGGAGAACGTGATGATCACGTTGCTGCTGTCGCCGCCGGTGGCCAAATCGCTCGCCGCCGCCGGCTACTCCAAGCAGGATGTCAAACGGCATCTATACGAACATACCCGCATGTCGCTGCGCGATTTCGACTGGATATCACGCTATACGAGCATCTCCGGCATCACCGCGCGCGAAAGAGTGGGTGAGGGTGTGTTCCCGCGCGAGTTTGCGGGTGCGCCGGACGACCGCGTGCGCATACTGTCGAGCCCGGACATCCTGCATATCGTCGTGTGCGGGGATGCGCATCGGAACCGGGTCATGGTGATGGAGGGCGGCCACACGCAACCGACTACAAAGTTGGTCAGACTGCCGCCGAACTGGGCCGATCTCCTGAAGCAGTCGGTCGCGTAATCAGCATCGGTGCTGTTCGCGTATGTGACCGGGGACTCCTATCAGGTGTTCGAGTTTCCGAATGTTTTTTACGGCGAAAAGTTTTCCATCGCAGAAGGTTCAGGGTATGAGAATGAGGCGGAGGCGTTTAAGGCAATGTCTGATTGCATCGGCGTAGGCGAATGGGTACGAATGAACTGAGCCAAAACGCGCAGCCAAATAACGGCCACGGGGTAGCGCAAACTTTAAAGCGGCAGCCTGCAGAAGGGAATCGGCTAGAACTGCTTCGGCACTCCTTCAGGAAGCGCGCCGTTGGCTGCCAGCAGTTCCGGAATCATGATTTCCAGCTTTGACCTGAGCGCGTCAATGGTGTCCGCTTCGGTTGCAAGGCCGGGCACATCGTCGCTGGTAGCAACCCACACCTTCGCTTCCGCGTCCCACTCAGCTTCGACAATCAAGGTACGCATGTTATGTTCCCGCTGGCTAGCACTTCACTGGACACCGTAGTACAAGTATAGGGTGTGCACCGTTCGGTATGCAAGCCGCGCTGCGCTCAACAGCACTGCGCCGGTACCGAAGCAATGCGTTACATGAGTCGGTGAGGAGGCAGCCGCCTGTGGTTCTCCGATCACGCACTTTTTTACCGGTGACCGGGTCTGTCCATGCATCGTTCCTGCCTCAGATCACGACCTCGATCAGGTACGGCCCCTGCACCGCCAGCCCGCGTTTGAATTGATGCGCCAGTTCGTCGAGGCTGTCCGCACGCTCCGCTTCTACGCCGCATCCTGTAGCGAGCGCAATCCAGTCGAGATCGGGGCGGTCCAGCGTGCGCACCAGGCTTTCGGCGTCATTCATAGCGGTCTCGATCTCGATGTAATCCAGTGTGAGCGGATTATGCCTGACTGCTTCGCGTATGTTTTTCGCGCGGCAGTGGCGACGCGGCCCGGAGCAGGACATCGACGTATTGCGCGTGCATAGGCATAATGGAGCACCGTCGTCGGGATGTACCAGGAGAGAGAATATGCGCGTGCTGAAACAATTGCTGAACACATTCGCAACGGTCGCGCTCATCATGGGCAGTACTGTGCACGCCCAGAGTTGGCCCAGCCAGCCAATCCGCATCATCGTGCCCTTTCCTCCCGGCGGGACGACGGACCAGGTCGCGCGGTTGCTGCAACCGCACCTGCAGCAGGCTTTCGGCGTGTCGGTGGTCGTCGACAACCGCGGCGGCGCGTCGGGCTCGATCGGGGCCGGCATCGCGGCGAAGGCGCCGCCCGACGGTTACACGTTTCTGCTGGTGTTCGATACGCATGGCGTGAATCCGAGCCTGATTCCAAACATGCCGTTCGACACGTTGAAGGATTTGAGTCCCATCATGCTGCTCGGCAAGTCGCCGATGGTGATTACGGCGCACCCCTCGTTTCCCTACAAGTCGTTGGCCGAAGTGCTGCGCCTGGCGAAAGCGAAGCCGGGCGTGGTCACTTTTGGAACCATCGGCTCGGGAAGTCTTGCGCATCTGGCGATGGCGATGATTACCAGCCATGCCAAAGTCGAAATGACGCATATCCCGTACAAAGGCGGTGGCCCGCTCATTATCAACGCGATCGGCGGCCACGTGCCGGTGGCGATCGCGTCGCTTGCGCTCTTTTCCCCGCACCTCCAGTCCGGCAGGTTGAAGGCAATCGGCATGACGTCTCCCAAGCGTCACCCGCAGTTTCCCAACGTGGCGACGGTCGCCGAACAGGCGATGCCGGGTTTCGACGCCGAAGCGTGGTGGGGGCTCCTCGCGCCGGTGAACACGCCGGCGCAGATACTGACGCGCATGCATGCGGAAGTAACGAAAGCGCTGAAAGTTCCGGCCGTGCAACAACACCTCGATCAGCAGGCGCTGGGGGTGGTTGCCTCCTCGCCGGACGAGTTTGCAAAATTCCTTGCGAGTGAAGTCGAGCGCTGGGCGCGCGTCGTGCGCGACAACAAGATCAAGCCGGGAGAATAAAAATACCTCGAGCCAATTTTGCCGCCGATGAACGCCGATGAACGCCGATCAGGAATTTAAATCGTACGATATAAAATGGGCTGGTGCTGATAAGAATCGCGGGATCTTGTTTTCTGCTTGTAGATTTTGATTTTATCGGCGTTCATCGGCGGCTGTCTTTGGGTTTTTGATTGCCGGCGCGCCTCACCCCTGATACCGCGGCTGCCCCGCGTTGCGCAGCCATAGACGTACCATCAGACGTTTTTTCTGCGGCTCCGTGTAATCCTCGAAGGTCGTTCGCCGGTGGCAAGTCTCGAGGTTGTTGACGTATTGAATCTGGCCGCGCTCCATGACGAAATCAAAGCGCAGCGCCTCATCGGCGAATATGCTTCTCAGCGTTTCTATCGCGATGACCGCCGCCTCATCCATCGGCTTGTTCATCAGCGTGTATCCACTTTTTGCCTGAAACAGCCCGAGCCGCACCTTGAGTCTGCCGTCGTATGTAAATATCGGCGCGGACAGCACCTCCGGCTCGCCGGGCAGATACTCCTTTTGACGATCGAACCAGAACGGCTGATACAAACGCGGAATGACCTCTTTATGCGCGCGCAAAAGCTCGTTATGCAGCGAGTAGAAGCTCATCAACTGGCTTACGCCGCCGGTTTTCGCGGGCCGTACGCAGAGCAGCGCCACGTATTCCGGCTGAATCGTGTTGTAAGAGTTGTCGTTGTGAAAAAACTGGTCCATGTTGGTCTGATCCGGCCGCACGCCGGAGCCGGGGGTGGCTTTTTTCCCCGTGTCATGCACGTCATAGATCAGCGTGCCGGTCAGTTTTTGTTGCACCGGGCGCGCCAGCAACAACGACAGGATCCAGTACAGCGCTTTTGCTTCATCGTCATTCACTTGATCCAGCGGCAGCCGGTCGACCACCGCGAAGCGCACGCCTTCATCGAGCGCGGCCTGCACGTGGCGCATCAAGGCGCGGCAGGCCGGAATCGCGAATCGCGCAGGATCGATCTGCTCGGCGGGGCGCGGATGGGCGCGCAGTTCAACGAGGATCTGCTGCAGTTCGGAAAGACAATCGGGGGTGAGCCGGAACAGCCAATCGTCGCGCTGTATGTCGCCGCGCACCCAGGCTTTTTTGCCCGCGACGACGTGATCGATGGTCGGCACCGATGGGTTAGTCGCGTTCATGCGCTGATGTCTCCGGAAGGGGCCGTGTTACGGCGTCACGTATCGCAAGTCACGCGTAAGCGGGAGCCTCGACGACGTCGAGCGTGGTGACGCGGCGCAGCTCGCGGTGGTGGTTCGCGTCGTCGAACGGCGTTGCGCGGTGCATGGTCTGCAGGTTGTCCCAGATCACGAAATCGCGGTCGCGCCAGACGTGGCGGAAAACGAACTGGCGTTGCGTCGCGTGTTCGGTCAGGTCGCGCAGCAGCAGCCGGCCTTCGGGAACCGGCATCTCGATGATGCGGGTGGCATGCGCGGCGAGGTAGAGCGAACGGCGTTGCGTGCGCGGATTGACGCGCACGAGCGGATGCACGGCGCCTTTCAATTTTTCCAGTTCTTCCGGCGAGAACTCGAAGCCGAGCGTTTGCCGCGAGTAGGCGATCGAATGGTGCACGTGCAGCCCCTCGATTTGTTTCTTGGTTTCGGCGTCGAGCGCGTCATACGCCGCCTGCATGTCGGCATACTCGGTGTCGGCGTTGACTTTGGGAATGACGCGCGCCGACAGCGTCGAGTAACGGCCCGCCGGGTCCTGGAACGACGCGTCGGTATGCCAGAGGCGGTTGGCGAGCGAATACATGCGGTGCCGGTCGTCGGCTTTGAGGATGCGGCCGGCATTGTCGACGTTCGAAATGTCGGCGATCGCGTCATTGTTGAAGCGGTTCTTGCCGAGCGCCGCCGCGCCGGGCTTGGCATGCAGCGGGCCACCGAAGCGCTCGGCGAACGCGAGCTGCTCAGCGTCGGTGAATGGCTGGTCGCGGAACACGAGCACGCCATGCTCGTCCATGCCGCCGACCAGCGCGTCGAGCGTGGCGCGGTCGTGGACCTCGCGCAGATCGACCGCACTGACCTCTGCGCCGATATGCGGATGCAGCTTGCGGAAAGTAACGGCCATGTCTGCCTCCTCGGGCGGGTGGGTCGCCGCCGGCACTGATTGAACGGTCGAATCAAACATATCACAGTGGCCGGTTGTTGGGTAATTCGGTAATTTAGTGATTAGGCGGATTAAGCCCTGATGAAGTCCGTTCGTGCAGATGTATACCCCGTTAGAGATCGGAATCTCTAACGGGGTATAGAAGCATGTCCTGAGGTATCGAAGGGCGCCGACAAAATACTTACCGAGAAATCGCGTCCACCCTTCGATCTCAGGGCGAACGGTTAAGGGCTTAATCAGAGCGTCCCTAGGCTTTGAGTGCGTAATTGTTCTAAAATCCCGGCATGAATCTGCAGCAGATCAATATCGAATTTGTCGCCGAACAGGACCGGCTGTTGATGCGGCTTGCCAGCGGCGAGCGCACCGAAATACTGCTGTGGCTGACGCGGCGCTGCGTCAAGCTCCTGTGGCCGCAACTCGTGAAGATGGCCGAGTCGGCGCCGATCATCGCGCAGCAGGCCGCACCCGAGGCGCGGCAGGCGCTGCTCGACATGGAGCGCGAGCGCGCGCTGGCCAAGGCGAATTTCTCCAAACGTTATGACGACGCGGCCCGCGAGCGGCCGCTCGGCACGGAGCCGTTGCTCGTCGCGCGCATGAACTCCGGCCGCAACGACCAGGGACAGCACGTGCTCGCGCTGGCGCCGCGCAAAGGCACGGGCATCAATCTCGCGCTGGACGACACGCTGTTGCACGGCTTGTGTAAGCTCCTGCAGGACGCGGCCGCGCGCTCCGAGTGGGACATCCCGCTCGTGCTGCCCACCGGCATTGTGCCCGCCGGTAGCGAGCGCGCGCCGAAGGTGTTGAACTAACGACAGCCGGACGGCGACGGCGTTGCGGAGAAGGTTTCGTACAATGATTTTCAACTGGTCGACGATGCCGGCCGCGACCTCCACGGCGAAATCGGCGCGGTCGCGCTGTCGGTCGCCGCAATGGCCGAGACCGGCGTGCAGGGCCGCGCGGTGATGCTGGACCTCAGACATCATTTCAAGGACGAGCGCGTTGCGGTGACGTGGGAAATGTTGGAGCGCGTGATGAAAGACGATGCGGTGACGGTTTAAACAATCCGCAGTTACTTCAGTCATAATCGCCGGATGTCGAATCCGTGTTCCGGGTGGCTGCGCATTATCGCCGTCACGCCGGCGTAACGATCGGGTAGCTCTGCAAAGAGCGTGGGCTAATTATGGGGAGAATCGAAATGCGATTGATCCAAAGTCTCGCTTTTTCAGCGTTCATGGTTGCGCTATCCGCGCCCGCTTTTTCGCAGCCCTATCCCGCCAAATCCATACGATGGATCAGTCCGTGGCCGGCCGGGGGCGCGAATGATATTTTTTCGCGGGCGATCGGACAGAAGATTTCCGAGTCATTCGGTCAGCAGGTGCTCGTCGACAATCGTCCGGGCGCCGCGGGCACGATAGGGTCGGATATCGCGGCAAAAGCACCGCCCGACGGCTATACGCTGGTGATGGGGAGTTCGCCCACGCACGCGATTGCGCCCGCGCTGTACCCCGCTCTGCCGTACGATCCGGTTCGCGATTTCTCGGCGGTTACCCTGGTGGGCTCCGTGCCCAACGTGCTGGTGCTGCACCCGTCGGTGCCGGCGAAATCCGTAAAGGAACTGATCGCGGTCGCCAAGGCGCGGCCCGGGAAACTCAACTTCGCCTCGGCGGGGAACGGCACGTCACAGCATCTGTCCGCCGAACTCTTTAAATTCATGGCGGGCGTGGAGATGACGCACATCCCTTATAAAGGCACCGCGCCTGCGCTGACCGAACTCGTGGCCGGGCAGGTCGATCTGGCATTTGAAAACATGCCGGCGCTGATACCGCATATCCAGGCCGGCAGGCTGCGCGCCCTCGCCGTCACGCCCGCGAAGCGCTCGGCGATCATGCCGGAGTTGCCGACGATCGCTGAGGCGGGACTGCCCGGCTATGACGCGAGCGTATGGTTCGGCGTGTTCGTTCCCGCTGGCACGCCGCGACTTGTCATTGACAGGCTGCACGCTGAAATCCTGAAAGCGCTGCAAACCGCCGATCTCAAGAGCCGCATGGTGAGCATGGGCACCGAGGTGTCCGGCATGGGGCCCGATGAGTTCGGTGCTTATGTGCGCAAGGAAATTCCGAAATGGGCAAACCTCGTAAAGGCTGCGGGGGTAAAGGTCAACTAGCGGTTGTCGCAAATCTTTTGGATAGAAAAGGAACCGGCGAATGACGTTTTCTGTTTTGGCCAAGTGTGAGCGCACGGGGATGTTTGGGATGGCGATCGCGACGCGCCCGATTGCAATCGGCGCGAAATGCCCGTTCGTGCGCCCGCATATCGGCGGCTTGATGGTGCAGGCGAATGGCGATCCGCGGCTGGGCGCGCTCGGCCTGAAACTGCTGGAGATGGGATATTCCGCGCCCAAGGTGCTGCAGGAACTGACCGAGAGCGACGGCGCGGAGAATATCGAATGGCGTCAGATCATGGTGATCGACAAGGATGGCAATACCGCGGCGCGCACGGGTGCGCAGAACGAAGAATGGCGGGGCCATATCGCGAAGAAAAATTTCTGCGTCGCCGGTAACCGGCTGGCGAGTGAGAAAACGGCGACCGATATGGCCGCGGCATTCGAAAAATCGGAAGGCGAAGATCTGGCCGAGCGGCTGCTCCGCGCGCTGGAAGCGGGGCGCGATGCGGGCGGGCAGGTCGCCGGACAATACTCGTCGGCGCTGCAGGTGCATAACCACCGGAGCTATGCGTGGGTGGACCTGCGCGTCGACGAGCACAACGAACCGATCGCCGAGCTGCGCCGCCTCTACCATTTGTACATTCCGCTGATTCCCTACTATCAGCAGCGTCCCACCAATCCCGGCATGCCGCGCGACGACGATTGGCGCAAGCAGCTCGGCATTGCCGGCGGACCGCGCTAGCAATCGGGAGACGGGATTCAGTATGCGGGCGCAGGGCATGGCAGGCATCATCAAGGAGATCGGCATGACAGCAGCGAATACCGTAAAACTCGTCAATCCGGTCGGACAGCGCGCGGTCGCCCGCATGGCGCTCGCGAAGCGGCTCGATACGCTCAACGGGAAATCGATCGGCTTCATCGACAACATCAAGCCCAACGCGAACCTCTTTATCCAGTATATCGAGGAGATGATGCGCGCGAATTACACCGGGATAAAGTCGCATGTGGTGCGCAAGAATTTCACGTCGAGCAAGCTGATTGCGCACGAACTCGACGGCAAGGTGCAGGCACTGGTTAACGCGTGGGGCGATTGAGGCGGCTGCACGTCGTGGTGTATCCACGACTCGGCGTATCTCGAAAAGCGCGGCGTTCCGACCTCGACCATCGTGTCGACGGCGTTCCTCACACACGGGCGGCTCGCCGCGAAAAACGTTCAGATCGACGATCTTCCGCTGGTCGTCACACCGCATCCGCTGAATGACCTGACGCCCGAGCAGGTGCGGGATCTGGCGCACTCCGCGTATCCGGTCATCATCGAACAACTGACCGGGCAGGGCACGCTCGCGCCGCATAACCACGTGGACTACGTTCACCCCGCCGCGCGCAATCGCGCGCAGCGCAACGCCGGCACCGAGGCCGCATGACCGCAGCACCGGGCACCGAGATGAGCGACGCGCCGATACTCGAACTCGACGATTCGTGGGAAACCATCAACGCGTGGTTTCTCAGCCACGACCTCACGGATGGCCTGCCCATCGTGCCGCCGACGCAGGCGCGGGTAGTGGCGATGACCGACTATGCCGAACGCGCGCTCGGATGGCGGGCGGCGGACGTGATCGGCACGCTCGCGCCCAAGCAGGGCCTGGCGTCGGTGGAAAAGATCGCTGCCAACGCCGTGATGGCGGGCTGCAAGCCCGAGTACATGCCGGTATTGCTTGCGTGCGTGAAGGGAATCGCCGAGGCGCGGTTCAATCTCGACGCCGTGCAGACATCGACCCACAACACGTCGCCGCTGCCGATTGTCAACGGCCCGGTGCGCGCGGCGATTGATCTCAACTGCGGCTACAACTACACCGGCAGCCGCTGGCAGAGCACGAGCACGATCGGACGCGCGCTGCAATTGACGATGATCAACGTCGGCGGCACGCCGGGTTCGATCAACATCCACACCCAGGGGCACATCGCGCGCTTCGTGCACTGCATCGGCGAGAACGAGGAAGAAAACCCGTGGGAGCCGCTGCACGTCGAACGCGGCTACGCGGGGCAGACCAGCACCGTCACCTTGATTCCCGCGTGTCCGGCCGCGATGATCGACGACAACGGCGGCAGCCAGAGCGCGAAAGAACTACTGCGCACGCTGGCGCTGTCGATTCCCTACGTCGGCAACCGCAATACCAACGGCGAAGGTCAGCCGTTGCTGATCCTGTGTCCGCAGCATGCGCGCCTGCTGGCCAACGGCGGCTACAGCAAGGCCGAGGTAAAGCGATTCATCTGGGAATACGGGCGGCTGCCGTTCGCCAGCATCCCGCGCGGCAACCTGACGAACTTCAGTCAAAAAATCCTCAAGCAATTCGCCGGCGCCGATCCGGAACTCGGCGTGCCGATCGCGGAGAAGCCGGAAGATATCGTGATTGTGGTGATGGGCGGGACCGGCACCCACAGTTTGTCGGTGCAGACCCGGCTTGCGTCGCAGAACGTTACGGTGCCGATACTGCGCAGGGACGGCACGCCATGGCAAGCGGGAGCGGGAACTTGAGCGGCCGCCCGCGCAGTCGATATAACCGGAGTAAGGGAAGAAGACACATCATGCGCATACAACTCATATCGGCAGTGGTGGCAGCCGCGCTGACAGGCGTCGTCACGCCGTCGCCCGCAGTGGCGCAGAAGCAAGATGCAGTGCAAAAGCAGGATTATCCGCAGCGGCCGATCCGGTTGATCGTCGGCTTCACGCCGGGCGGCAGCACCGATCTCGTCGGCCGGCTGGTCGGGGCCAGGCTCTCCGAGCGCCTCGGCCAGCAGGTGGTCATCGACAATCGTCCGGGCGCAAGCGGGATCATCGCCGCGGAGATTGTTTCGAAGTCGCAGCCCGACGGCTATACGCTGCTGATCTCGGGTTCGTCGATCAGTATCGTCGGCAGCCTTTACAAGGACACTAAATTCGATGTGCAGCGCGACCTCGAACCGCTCGCGCTGGTCGCGACAGCGCCCTATGTCATGGTCGCGCATCCGTCGATCGGCGTGAAAACGGTGCAGGAGCTGATCGCGTACGCGAAACCGCGCCCCGGCAAAATTTCGTGGGGCGCTTCGACGCCGGGTACGGTGCAGCACCTGAGCGGCGAAATGTTCAAGCGCCTCGCCGGCATTGACATGGTTTTCATACCGTACAAGGGCACCGGCGCGATGCTGCCGGACATTCTCGGCGGGCGCCTGCAAGTCGCGGTCGACAACGTCCTGGTGCTGGCGCCGCACGTCCGGCTCGGTACGCTGAATGCGCTCGCCGTAACCACCGCCAAGCGCACCTCCATCCTTCCGGAGGTGCCGTCGCTTGCCGAATCCGGTCTGCCCGGGTTCGATACCAGCGGCTGGTTCAGCATGTACTGCGCGCCGAAGACGCCGCCGCCTATCGTGAACAAGCTCAACGCGGAGATACTCGCCATCGTCAACACGCCCGACGTGCGGCAACGTCTGCTCACGTTCGGCGCGACACCGCTGCCGGGCACGCCGGACGACTTGCGCCGCCAGCTTGCGCGCGAAGTCCCCGCGTGGCGCAAAGTCATCCAGGACGCGGGCCTCAAGGCCGAGTGATGTTTCGAGCCGCGGCGAACGGGCCGCGCTCACGGCCGGCCGGGAATAAACCGTGATGGCCGGTGTTTACACGTGTGCAGGAACTTTCCTGCGGGAGAGCACAAGGAGAACGCGATGAACGGATTCCGAAATGCGCTTGCCGGCGGTGTGCTGGCGGTGCTGTTGGCGGCGTGCGCCGGCTTCACGCATGCCCCGGTGAAATACACCGACGGCAGAATGACCAACAATGCCGGCATGACGCTTTACACGTTTGACAAGGACGCGACGGGTTCGGGCAAGAGCGTCTGCAACGGCCCGTGCGCAACGCTCTGGCCGCCGTTCGCGGCGGGTTCGACGGATCAGTCCGGCGGCGACTGGACCGTGATCACGCGCGACGACGGCGCGAAGCAGTGGGCGTGGCTGGGCATGCCGCTCTATAGGTGGTCCAAGGATCAGAAGCCGGGCGACGTGACGGGTGACGGCTTCAACAAGGTGTGGCATGCCGTCAGACCCGAGCCACGCCCCATGACTGGATCCATGAGCGGCCCCTGACAGGCGCTGATCATGAATTGTTCGCGGCATATCGTGGCGGCACGCTAGCAGGTTAAGTTATCTCGCGCTTTGCGCACGGCGGCGTTTGCCGTGAAACCGCGCGCGGAATCCCGGCGGGCCGCCATGACATCGTGCCCGGCACGGCGTACAATAAAAGCGTTGCAGCCGCGCGGCTGTTGGCAACGGGAAATCCGAAGGTGGTTTTGCAGGAACTTCTGGGCGTCGAGCTGCCGCTGATCCAGGCACCCATGGCGGGGGTGCAGGGCAGCGCGCTGGCGATTGCGGTTTCCAACGCGGGCGGGTTGGGCTCGCTGCCGTGCGCGATGTTTAGCGTGGACGCCGTGCGCAAGGAACTTGCCGAGATCAAGGCGCGCACCACGCGGCCTTATAACGTGAATTTCTTCTGCCATGCGCCGCCCGTGCCGAGTGCGGAGCGCGCAGCGGCCTGGCGCACGGCGCTTGCCCCTTACTACAAAGAGTTCGGGATCGATGCGGGCGCGATTGCCGACGGCCCCGGCCGCGCGCCTTTCAGCGCCGATTACGCCGACGTGCTGGGCGAATTCAAGCCCGCCGTGGTGAGCTTTCATTTTGGATTGCCCGCGGCAGCGTTGCTCATGCACGTGCGCGCGTGGGGCGCGAAGATATTGGCATCGGCGACCACCGTTGACGAGGCGCGCTGGCTCGCCGATCACGGCGTCGATGCGATTATCGCGCAAGGCGTCGAGGCGGGCGGACATCGCGGCAATTTCCTGTCCGACGATCTGACCACACAGGTCGGCACCTTCGCGCTCTTGCCGCAAGTTGTGCGCGCGGTGCAACTGCCGGTGATCGCTGCCGGCGGCATAGCGGACGCGCAAGGCGTCGCCGCCGCCATGGCGCTCGGCGCCGCCGGCGTACAGATTGGGACGGCGTACATGCTGTGCCCCGAAGCCACCACCAGCGCGGTGCACCGCGCCGCGCTGAAAAGCGCGCCGCGCTGAAAAGCGCGGCCGCGCGCCACACCGCGCTCACCAACCTTTTCACCGGCCGGCCCGCGCGCGCTATCGTCAACCGCATCATGCGGGAGTTGGGCCCGATCAGCGCCGCTGCGCCCGCGTTTCCGCTCGCCACTTCCGGCATCGCGCCCTTGCGTGCCAGGGCCGAGAGTCAGGGCAGCGGTGACTTTTCGCCGTTGTGGTCGGGGCAGAACGCGCGCGGGTGCAGGGAGATGCCCGCGGCCGATCTCACGCGCGAACTCGCCGCTGGACTCTAATCACATCGACCCGGACGCTTGGCAATGACGACCATTACAACCCTCGAAGAACTGGCAACCCTGTACGGCTCGCCTGTCGAAGCGGCCATCGTCATGAGAAAACTCCTCGACGGGAAAACCGGCGAGCACGGTCTGCCGCATAGGGCAACCGTGCAACGACTGTGCTGCGGTTTGGTAATGGCGGCGCTCGGCGGCAGCGCGGTGGCGGCGTGGGAGCGCGTTGCGGCGATTGACGACGGCTCGGTCGTTTACGCCGACCCCGCCACGCTCCAGAAGTCGGGCGAAACGGTGAACATGTGGAGCCTGCTTGACTACAAAACCGCCGAGAAAGACGCCAGCGGAAAACCGTACCTGTCGGCAAAACTGCTGCAGGAATACGACTGCACGGGCGGGCGCGGGCGCACGCGCTACTTCTCGTTTCACGCCGGACCGATGGGCGTAGGCCAGCTTGTTTACAGCGAGGTGCGCACCGGCAGCGAATGGCTGCCGGCGAACCGCGCGCGTACCGGCGAAATGCTGTGGAAGATCGCCTGCGGGAAGAAGTAGGGTTTAGGATTGAGGACTGAGGCTTGAGTCCTGAATCCTGATTCCTCGATCCTCAATCCTCCCTCAGTCCTCATTAAGGAGACCACAAATGTCAGTCATTCTGGGTAGCGGCGAGCATCGCTACAAGGTAATCGAGAATTGGGCGAAGCTGCCTGACGGCTGGGAATTCATGGACGTCGGCGCGGTCGCGGTCGACAGCAAGGACCACGTTTACGTCTTCAACCGCGGCGCGCATCCGATGATGGTGTTCGACCGCGACGGGAACTTCCTGCGCTCGTGGGGCGAGGGCCAGTATCCGCGCGCGCATGGCCTGCACATAGACGTCGACGACACGCTGTATCTGACCGATGACGGCGGCCACGTCGTGCGCAAATGCACCACCGCGGGCAAAGTGCTGCTCGAACTCGGCACTCCCGGTAAGCCGACGCCGTACATGAGCGGCAAGCCCTTCCATCGCTGCACGCACACCGCGTTGTCGCCGAAGGGCGAGATCTATGTGTCCGACGGTTATGGCAACGCGAAGGTGCACAAGTATTCGCCGGACGGCAGGCTATTGATGTCATGGGGCGAGCCGGGGACCGATCCCGGCCAGTTCAACATCGTGCACAACATCGTGACCGATGCGGAGGGCTGGGTCTACGTCGCCGACCGCGAGAACCATCGCGTGCAGGTGTTCGACGGCAACGGCAAATACGAAACGCAGTGGAACAACATGCACCGGCCGTGCGGTTTGTACTGCCACCGCGGGGCGCGCCCCGAGTTCATCATCGGCGAACTCGGCGCGGCCATGCGGGTCAATCGCGCGCATCCGAACATCGGGCCGCGCGTGAGCATCGTCGACCAGCGCGGCGCGCTCATCGCGCGGCTGGGCGGCACGGACGGCCCCGGTGTTGAGGCCGGGAAATTCATAGCACCCCACGGCATCGCGCTCGATTCGCGCGGCGACATCTACGTCGGTGAAGTAAGCTACACCGACTGGCCGCACACCCATCCGGACACTCCGATACCGGAAAAACTGCGTTCGCTGCAGAAACTGGAGAAATTGAAGTGAACGCTCGAGTACTCAGCCGCCGATTAACGCCGGGCAGGATTTTCTTCATCCTTGCAAGAGCCTGATTCGATGTCTGCCAGTAAGAAGCCCGCCCGACTCAGACCCGCGGTGAACCCGCTGCTTCCGGTCACCATTCAACCGGGCAACATTCGCTATGCGCCCGGTGTGCGCGCCGGGCGCTGGGTGTTCGCCACCGGACACAAGGGCACCGCGGATTTTACGAGCGGCATGGCGCCCGAGGTTAGCGACGAGGCCGCGTCGCGCCACGGCCTGCCCAGGCACAAGAAAGAGGCCAGGCGCATATTTGCCAACTTCGCGAAAGTGCTGAAGGCCGGCGGCAGCGACCGCAAACATGTCGTGCGTCTCGACCAGTACTACACGGGCGGGCAGGTGGTCGACGCCTATCATGAAGTACGGCGCGAATTCTTCGCCGGCCATGTTCCGCCCAGCACCTCGAACCTGCACCAGAAATTTCTACTCACCGGGCAAGATATGGAAGTGCAGTTGATCGCCGCCGTTCCGGGCAAGAACTTCGAAGTGAAGCAGTACCGACCGGCGAATTTGCCGGTGCACGCGACCTCCGGCTACAGTCCGGTGCTCACCTGCGGCGACTACGTATTCGTGGCCGGCCAGACCGCGGAGGCGCTCAAGACCGGGGAAGGCCCGCTCGATCCCGCGGCGCGCATGCCGGCCGGGCATCTGTGGAAGGGCACGCCGATCAAGCTCGAAGCGGGGTTCGTGATCGAGAAAAAGCTGAAGCCCGCGCTTGCCAGCATCGGCAACACGCTCAGCGATGTGGTGAAGGCGCAGATTTACCTGCGTGACATCAACGATATTCCGGCGTTCAACGAGGTATGGGCGGATCATTTTCCGATGGCGCCGCCCGCCACCACGATCATCACCACCGCGACACCCGGCTTCATCTGCGAAGCCGGCCGCATCGAGATCAATACGATCAGCCTGCGCCACGGCGGCCGCACGAAGAAGCAGGTAATCGATGCCGGCGTGCCCACGGCGTTCGCCGGCCACGTGCAGGCGATCCGAGCCGGCGACCTGCTGTTCCTGTCCGGCCTCATGGCAGTCGACGCAAGCGGTGCGCTCGCCTCCGCCGCGCGCATCGATCCGCGCCAGCCGCACTTCGGCAGTGCCGTACACCTGCAGGTGGACTACATGCTTACTCAAGCGCAGCGCATCTGCCGCAAAGCGGGCACCTCGCTCGCCAACATACTGCGTGCGCAGCAGTTTCACACCCATCTCGACGACTTCAATGGCGCCTGGCAGGTCTGGCAGCAGCACCTGCCGGGCCAGCACCTGCCATTTTCGGCGATCGAAGTGCCGGCGCTCGGCGTGCCGGGTGCCGTCGTAATGCTGGACCTATGGGTGTACGTGCCTTAGAGCGCATATCAAAATGCGGGTAGCGCAGGCGACCCC
>JANNPG010000233.1:0-18599 GCA_031399805.1 Betaproteobacteria bacterium
GCGCGCGGCATGCTGAGTTCGCTGCGTACGCGCTGGCGCGGCTCGCGGTTGCGCTCGATGGCGCGCCGTGCCCGCTGCGCGCGACCGAACATCTGGTCGACCAGCACAGCGACGGCGCCTACGCGGTGCTGCGCTTCGCCGCGCAATGCGCGAGGCCGGGACCGGAGCTTGAAATCGGTTACAGCCTCTTTTTCGATCTCGATCCCCAGCACAAAGGCTTGCTGCGCCTTGAATACGCGGGGGCGACACGCACCGCGATATTCAGTCCGGATGCCGCACGCCAGCGTTTTGAGTTGACGCGGCCGAGTCGCCTCACCCAGTTCATTGATTATGGCCGCGAGGGGATTTGGCACATCTGGATCGGCTTCGATCACATTCTGTTCCTGCTGTCGCTGCTGCTGCCGGCGGTGCTGATCCCGCTCCGCAAGGGTTGGCAGGCGGCGGCGCTGGATGGTCGCATTCGCATTCGGGCTGATTCACGGTTTCGGTTTCGCGGGCGTGCTGGCCGACCTCGGACTGCCGCGGGACGCACTGCTTCTCGCGCTGGTCGGCTTCAATTTGGGCGTGGAAGCAGGGCAACTGGCCATCGTCAGCGTATTTCTGCCCGCTGCCTACTGGTTGCGGCGAACCGCCCTCTACCAGCGGGGGATATTCCTCGGCGGCTCGGTGTTGATTTGCCTGCTCGCGAGCAAATGGTTTATCGAGCGTGCGTTCAACCTGAAATTGATGGTTTTTTAATGGCATAATTAACAAGTCAGGGTGCATTTCCCCAGGCTGATTGCGCTGAAAAGATGTCTCACCCGCACGACCATAAGGTTCACCTCGCCCGCCGTCATGCGACTTCGGCGCTTGCGCCCGCGCTCCTGTTTTCGCTCGCGGTGCACGCGGCCGTGGGGGGGATCCTGTTGCAGACCTGGCGCCATGCGATGGTTGAGCCCGCGCCAATGTTGACGGTAATGCTCGACGTGATGCCGCTCGTGATTGTGCAGAGTCCGCCGCCGCGTCCGGTTGAAATCACGCATGCGGTTCCCGCGCCGAGAAGCCGCGCGCTTCCCGAGCAGCCGTTGCATTACGCGCCGGCACCCAGTCTGATTGCCGTCGAGCGCATTGAAGTGGCGCCAGCCGTGGCTGCGCCGGCGTCGGTGGTGGAAGTCCCGACTGCACCGGTGGTTGTCGCGAAAGCACCCGCGACGGTCAACGCGCCAGGCCGCGCAGAAGCAATCGAGCCGCCGCATTTCAACGTTGCCTACCTCAACAACCCGCGGCCCGCTTATCCGCCGATCGCGCGCAAACTCGGGCTCGAAGGGCTCGTGTTGCTGCGTGTTGAGGTCAGCGCGAAGGGGACCCCCGAAAAAATCGTCATTGCTCAAACCTCGGGCGCGGCATTGCTTGATGAGGCAGCTATGAGAGCGGTGCAGGGCTGGACGTTCGTGCCGGCTCGCCGCGGCGAAACGCCGGTCGCACACCCGGTCGAAGTCCCGATTCGTTTCCAGCTCAAGAATTAGGCGTGCCGGGGCACGCAAATTGCCGGCCGTTTTTTGCGGTCAGGGGTTTCGCTACGCTCGCCTGCGTTAATGACATTTCCATCCGGTCGAGCCGCGCGAGCTGCGTCTAACGTTGATTGCGAATTTCTGACCGTACGCGCCGGTGTCGGGCCGCGTAGGCGAAAAAAAGGCAGGGCCGTAGCCCTGCCTTTTCCCGAAAACCGGAAAGGTTACTTCTTGGCGGCGGGTTTACATGCAGCGTTGTCTTTGTTTTTCGCGTCTTTGCAGTCCACCTTCGGCGCGTCTTTGCTTTCCGCGGCCAGCACGGCGGTCGTACCGAACGCGAACATAACAGCAGTGATAGCAGCCAATAGTTTGCTCATGGTGATTCCTCTTATAGTGGTTGATGACTACGTATATTTATACCTACGACCGTAATCCGGCCATCGTCTATAACGTCCCGGGTGAAAATCGGGTTGACACAGTCGGAGCGCATTTTTGGGGATTCGTAATGGCATGCCGGCAAGCCTCGCCACAAATAATATTACTTATAAATCAATGGTTTGAAACTAAAAAGGCAGGGACTGACCTTGCTTTTTTGAGTTAGTGCGGACTTACTTGCTGGCGGGCTTGACCGTAAAGCCGGTTTTAGTTTCGCGGGTGCCCCGTCGATTTGCCTGGCAGCCGTTCAGCAATCGCGCCGGTTTCCTGTGCTTCCCCCGGCGCAAGCCCTGTGAGATCCCAAGTGCCAATCGCGTAACGGATCAGCCGCAAGGTCGGAAATCCGACCGCCGCGGTCATGCGCCGTACCTGGCGATTCTTGCCCTCGCGCAGCGTCAACGTGAGCCAGCTCGTAGGAATGTTCTTGCGCTCGCGGATCGGTGGATCGCGCGGCCATAGCCAAGTTGGCGCCGGTGCGATGTCCGCCGCTGCGGGCAGCGTGAGAAAGTCGCCTAGATCAACGCCCTTGCGCAGGCGCGCGAGCGCTTCGTGAGTGGGCACGCCTTCGACTTGTGCCCAGTAGATCTTGGCGAGCTTGTGGCGCGGATCGCTGATGCGGTGTTGCAGCGCGCCGTCGTCGGTTAATACGACCAGTCCTTCACTGTCGGCATCGAGCCGGCCCGCCGCGTAAACGTCAGGCGTCGCGATGAAGTCTTTTAACGTCTGGCGCGCGGGCACGGCACGGAACTGGCACAGCACGCCATACGGCTTGTTGAACAGAATCAGACGCGTCATAGGCGGCAGAGTACAGAAAAACGCCCCCGCGCGTGAGGGGGTGTTGGTGCCTTGATGGGTGCTGTCAGGCCGCGATCGCGGTTTTGCCGGCGGCGATGTTGCGGGTGATCCATTCGTAGGCCGGCAACGTCAGGAACTCCACGTAATCGCCGGTGCACATTTTATCAAAGAGCTGCGCCGCGTCCGCATACTTGCCCGCAGCCCAGGCTTCGTCGCCGAGGTAGATCCTGATTTTCGGCAGTTCATCGCCAAGCAACTTGCGAAACAATTCGACCGTGACCTTGCGCCCGTCGTCGAGCACGCCTTGCGGACTGCGTATCCATTGCCAGATCTGTGAGCGCGAAATTTCCGCGGTGGCGGCATCTTCCATGAGGTTGTAAACGGGAACGCAGCCGTTGCCGGCGAGCCATGCGCCGAGGTATTGGATGCCCACACTGATGTTGTTGCGCAGCCCCGCCTCGGTGATCGGTTGCGCGGGCTGAAAATCGAGCAGATCCCGCGCCGAGAACTTCACGTCAGGGCGCTGTTTGCCGTACTGGTTCGGCGCTGGCATATGCGCGTCGAAAATCGCTTTCGCGATCGGCACCATTCCCGGATGCGCGACCCATGTCCCGTCACAACCATCCGTGACCTCGCGCAACTTGTCCGCGCGCACTTTCTCCATCGCCGCGTCGTTGGCCGCCGGATCGTTCTTGATCGGGATTTGCGCGGCCATGCCGCCCATCGCAGGGGCGCCGCGGCGATGACAGGTCTTGACCAGGGTCAGCGCGTAGGCGCGCATAAAGGGGGCGGTCATCGTCACCTGGGCGCGGTCAGCCAGGCAGAAGTTCTTGTTGACGCGGAACTTCTTGATGCACGAAAAAATGTAGTCCCAGCGCCCGATGTTGAGCCCGGCGGAATGCTCGCGCAATTCCCACAGGATTTCATCCATCTCGAACGCGGCCACGACGGTTTCGATCAACGCCGTCGCCTTGATCGTTCCGCGCTTGATGCCGAGTTCGTCCTGCGCAAGATTGAATATGTCGTTCCACAGCCGCGCTTCGAGGTGCGACTCCAATTTGGGCAGATAGAAATAAGGTCCGGTGCCGCGTGCCAACGCTTCCTTCGCATTGTGGAAAAAGAAAAGCGCGAAATCGAAGATGCCACCGGCGACGGGCTGGCCGTCGATCAGCACGTGTTTCTCGTCGAGGTGCCAGCCGCGCGGACGCGGTATGAGCACCGCAATCTTGTCGTTGAGCCTGTATTGTTTGCCGTTCTGTTGGAGGGTGATCGTGCGGCGCGCCGCGTCGCGCAGGTTGCACTGGCCGTCGATCATGTTGTCCCAGGTCGGACAATTCGCGTCTTCAAAATCGGCCATAAAGGTCGAGGCGCCGCAATTGAGCGCATTGATGACCATTTTGCGGTCGGTCGGACCGGTGATTTCGACCCGCCGGTCGAGCATGTCGGCGGGCTGCGGCGCGATCGTCCATTCAGATTCGCGGATGGCTTTGGTCTCGGGCAGGAAATCAGGCAGTTGACCGGCATCGAACTCGCGCTGACGCGCGGCGCGGCTTGCCAGCAGTTCCTGGCGGCGGCTTTCAAATTGGCGATGCAACTTGGCGATAAACGCGAGCGCCGGCGGGGTCAGTATCTCCGCGTATTGCGGCGTGATCGCAGCGCGTATGGTGACGCGGGCGGGCAGGGCTGGGTTGGTCAACATGTTCAAGCTCCTGTGTTTATGGAGAAATAATGATGCAAAGCACAATTCGAATAATCTGAATTGAACCTATTTATAGAAAGATCAAAATTCTTGATATGCGCCAATTTGCAAGTATCTACCGTATTCACCGTTCAAACCGCGACACCTAAGTGTCCCCGATATAGTTAGTATAACAGTCATATATTGCGGCGCAATATATATACAAATGGTCTTGAAAAGCTGCCACAAAACGTAGGGTCATCAGGGGTGACAACTGTAAATTCAGACCGCCCGCCGGCGATTGAGGTGTGTTTCGCGTGCGACCGGGAAACAATGTCTGCACTGTTATCTGAAGGCCGGGATTGCGCGGTGCGTGCAGTCGGTCCTGCGCACGGCAGGAAGCCGAGACGACAACGCCCGCTGCTGCGGGCGTTGGTGCCGGTGGCTGCGCCGGGCAGTCTGCGCGGCGCGAAAAAGCTACTTGCCCCAGGGCTTGATCGCGTCCTTGAGTTTGTTGTAGCCATCGAGGTAGCGCGGCCGCTTGCCGCCATAGATTTTGTCGAAGGTCGCCAACTGCGCGTCCAGCCAACAGGCAAGTTCGGTATTGCCCGAATTTGCCGCCTTGTAAGCCTCGTTGATCAGAACGAAGTGGATACGCGGATCGTACGGCTGTTTCTCGCCGCCGACCGTCTCATCCCCGTCCAAGAGGCGCAGCAGCATCGCGTCGGCGGAACCGAGCGTCTGTTCGAATATCGGTTCACCCTCCACGCGGTACATGACGCTGGTCATGTCCTTGCCGTTCTTCATGGTGAAGCCCATATCGGCCCAGACCTTCTGCATGTCTTTGCCGGATTTCACATGGTCGAGGACCAGTTGGCCCCAGGCACGCAGCACGTCAGGCGCATCCGCCATAAGGTCGGTCAGCCGGTCGCCGTCAAGGTCCGTCGCATAGACGATGCAGTTGCGCTGGTTGATCATGTCATGCAGCAGCAAGCCGAAGTTGGTATCGGAGATGTGTTCGTAAACCTCCCCGCCCCAGTTTTCCATGCCGGCCTTGAAGTCCTTGGGCAGCAGGGCGGCGATCGCATCGACGTTCGCCTTTTCTTCCGCGTAGGCATCGACGGTATATTTTCGTTTGAGCTGGAACTTCGTGCCCTGCAACAGCCACCGCATGATGCCCGCGTTGACGGTGTCCTCCTGGGCCTGGGTCGGCTTGGTGGCGACGCGCCCGATCTGGCCGGTTTCGTGTACCATCTTCAGGAACAGACGCGCCGCGTAGGCCATCCGCACCCCGGGCGTATTCATTTCGGAGTGGATGTTGCCGCTACTGCGATCCACGTTGAATTTCTTCTTGTCCTGGGAATAGGGCAGGCCGGGCATGAAACGAATACTGGTGATAGTCCCGTAGGGCCGGACGTTGCAATAGACGCCGGCCGCGGTGCGCAGCGGCGCGTTGGCGGACTTGCCGGCGACGACAACCTTCTTGCCGTTTTCATTGACCATGAAATCGCCGGCGGTGGACCATTTCAACGACGTGTACTCGAGCTTGCCGAACCATTCGAGTGATTTGAGCCTGGTGTCGTGCCGGAACTGCGCCATCATGGGCACGCCGAGGAACGGCAGGCCCAGGACGTCGAGGGCCATCAACGTGCCGTTCAACGCAAACATGTCGGTGAACGCGTGCGCGACCGGCTTCACGTTGCCGTGTTGATTCCCGCCTTCCCAGATGATCGCGTCGGCAATGCCCCGCGGCTGCACCTTGGACCGCTTGTATATACCGTCAAGCAGCTTAAAGAGATCGCCGCTCTGTTCCTCCCGTGCGATTTTCAGCAGGTCGAGTTTTTCAGACATGTTTATGAGTCTCCGTTCGAAGGTGGTCGGTCAGGTGATCGGCGTGTATCGGCGATCGGTCGGGGCGTACCGAAAGGTTCTTCGAGCCGGCTCACAATATCTGCAGCCCGCTGCGGTTCCCAGGTTGGTCCGTGCCGCGATTATCTCATGAGTTCACGGTTTCGATCGAAGCCGCGCCGAAGCGCCCGGGACATCGACGCCGCGTCCGACGCGGCGGCGTTGGCACAAAAAAAGCCCCGCCGGCGGTGGCCGAGGGGGCTTTATTTTATGGATTCTGGGATGGACTGTTTTTGTCAGGCGGCCTGAATGTTTGACGCTTGCTTGCCTTTGGGTCCTTGCGTTACTTCAAACGTGACTTTCTGGCCTTCTTTGAGGGTTTTAAATCCGCCCATCTGGATTGCCGAGAAATGCGCGAACAAATCTTCACTGCCGTCGTCCGGCGTAATGAAGCCATAACCCTTCGCATCGTTGAACCATTTCACAGTACCTGTTGCCATATTGCTGTTCCTTATGTACAAAAAATTACCGGAAATAGCTTCCGGAGACTGTTTGAGTTTCAAGGACGCATACGGCAAAAAAACGACCAGACCGGTACTGCGATCGAGCTTGAAGCCAAACACCTTTTGGCTTTCTAGGCTATTTGCCGGAGGAAGTCAAGTATTTGTCCGGAGGGGCCATTTTAGCACTTGAAAAATCTGGCATTATGGTCAAAATACCAACTGGAAGCAGGCGCATGGACGGTGGTGCTTAGCATGGCGATACGGCATCGCGAAGACTCGGTTCTGGAGGCGAAAAAGGCCAAGGTAAAGTCGCCTCCGATGTTCAAGGTTTTGCTGTTGAATGACGATTACACACCGATGGATTTTGTTGTCATGATACTGCAGAAATTTTTTTCTCTCAGCCGCGAAAAGGCGACTCAAATTATGCTCAAGGTTCATCGCGATGGGACGGGCGTTTGCGGGGTATATCCGCGTGACGTGGCGGCGACCAAGGTCGAGCAGGTGACCGCGTACGCCCGCCAGCACCAGCATCCGCTGTGCTGCGTGATGGAGGAAAACTGATGATCGCCCAGGAACTCGAAGTCAGCCTGCACATGGCCTTCATGGAGGCGCGGCAGAAGCGGCACGAATTCATCACCGTCGAGCACCTGCTGCTCGCTCTCCTCGACAACCCGTCGGCGTCCGAAGTGCTCAAGGCATGCGCGGCGGAAGTCGATGACTTGCGCAAGCTGCTCTCGGAGTTCGTGACCGAACACACGCCGATCCTGACCAGCGCAGACAGCGACACGCAGCCGACGCTCGGTTTTCAGCGTGTTATTCAGCGCGCGATTTTGCACGTGCAGTCGTCCGGCAAGAAGGAGGTAACCGGGGCCAACGTTCTGGTGGCGATTTTCGGCGAGAAGGATTCGCACGCAGTGTATTTTTTGCATCAGAAGGGCGTGACCCGCCTTGATGTCGTCAACTTTATTTCGCACGGCATCAGTAAAGTGCCGCAGGCGGCGCCGGGCAAGAGCGACGGCGACACCGAGTCCGAGCACGAGCAGTCGTCGGGCGGCGCGCTCGAGAACTACACGCTCAATCTGAATTCGCTCGCGGTGGCGGGAAAAATAGACCCGTTGATCGGCCGTGAACACGAACTCGAACGCGTGGTGCAGACCCTGTGCCGCCGGCGCAAGAATAACCCGTTGCTGGTGGGCGAGGCGGGCGTAGGTAAAACGGCGATCGCCGAGGGGCTGGCGCGGCGCATCGTCGAGGGCGACGTGCCCGAGATACTCGCCAAGTGCACGGTCTTCTCGCTCGATATGGGCGCGCTCTTGGCGGGCACCAAATACCGCGGGGACTTCGAGCAGCGCTTGAAGGCGGTGTTGAAGCAACTCTTCGATAACGCGCACGCGATTCTCTTTATCGACGAGATCCACACTTTAATCGGCGCCGGCGCCGCTTCGGGCGGCACGCTCGACGGATCCATCCTGCTCAAGCCCGCTTTGTCGACCGGGCAGTTGAAGTGTATCGGGGCAACAACCTACCAGGAATACCGCGGTATTTTCGAGAAGGATCACGCGTTGTCGCGGCGTTTCCAGAAAGTCGATGTGGTGGAGCCCAGTATCGCGGAAACGGTGTCGATACTGCGCGGCCTCAAGACGCGTTTCGAGGAGCATCACGGGATCAAATACGCGGCGTCGGCGCTGACCTCGGCTGCGGAACTTGCTGCGCGTTACATCAACGACCGGCATCTGCCGGACAAGGCGATCGATGTGATCGACGAAGCAGGTGCCGCGCAGCGGATTCTGCCGAAATCGAAGCAGAAAAAAGTGATCACCAAGCACGAGATCGAGGAGATCGTCGCCAAGATCGCGCGCGTGCCCGCGCAAAGCGTGAATTCCGATGACCGTTCGCAATTGAAGAACCTCGATCGCAACCTGAAAGCGGTCGTGTTCGGCCAGGACCGGGCGATCGATGCATTGTCGGCGGCAATCAAGATGTCGCGCAGCGGTCTGGGCAATCCGCAGAAGCCGACCGGCTCGTTTCTGTTTTCGGGACCGACGGGTGTGGGCAAGACCGAGGTTGCGCGCCAGCTTGCCTATATCATGGGCGTGGAACTGATGCGCTTCGATATGTCCGAATACATGGAGCGGCACGCGGTGTCGCGGCTGATCGGCGCGCCGCCGGGCTATGTCGGGTTCGACCAGGGCGGATTGTTGACCGAGGCGGTTACCAAGCACCCGTATTCGGTATTGTTGCTGGACGAGATCGAGAAGGCGCATCCAGACGTCTATAACATTCTGCTGCAGGTGATGGATCATGGCACGCTCACCGACAATAACGGCCGCAAAGCGGATTTCCGCAACGTGATGATCATCATGACAACCAATGCTGGTGCCGCCGAACTGTCCAAGAGTTCGATGGGGTTCACTGCGTCGACGCAAGCAGGCGACGAGATGAGCGAAATCAAGCGCATGTTCACGCCCGAATTCCGTAACCGGCTCGATGCGATCATTTCGTTCTCGGCGCTCGATCGCGACATCATCATGCGCGTGGTAGACAAGTTTCTCATGCAGCTTGAAGAGCAATTGCACGAGAAAAAAGTCGAAGCCACGTTCTCGGCCGCACTCAAGGATCATCTCGCGAAGAAGGGATTCGATCCGCAGATGGGCGCGCGCCCGATGGCGCGCCTGATCCAGGACACGATACGCACCGCGCTCGCCGACGAGTTGCTGTTCGGCCGCCTGGCGGCCGGCGGCAAGGTTGCCGTCGATGTGGACGCCGACGGTAAAGTCAGCCTGGTGTTCGATGAGGAAGTCGCAAGCGTCGCCTAGTTCGTTCCCGTGGGATCATTGGCGCGGCGCAATGCCGGACCGTATTTCTTGATTTGCGTCATGTCCCCGCGACCGGCGCTTGACGTGGCGGCACCGAATCCGGAAACTAGGCTTTCATGCGTGGCGCCACGTACCGGTAGTCGGCCTGCGGCGCCGTCGCCCACCGCTTTCATCCCGCCTGGAGGAGCACATGAAAATAAGACCCACAGTTCTTGCCATCGCAGTGCTGGCCGCCGGCGCGGTCCCCGCGCCCGCCGCCCATGCGCAGGATTCCTCGACGGTGCGCGGCATGGCGGCGACTTGCGCGAACTGCCACGGCACGGAGGGCCGCAGCGTCGGCACGGTGCCGGGCCTCGCCGGTGTCGATAAGGGCTATATGGCGCAGCAGATGAAGGAATTCAAAGCCGGCAAGCGTCCGTCCACGATCATGCAGCAGCTCGCCAAGGGCTTCAGCGACGAGCAAATCGAGCAGCTCGCCGCGTACTTCGCGGCGCAGAAGAAATAAGGGGGCGGCCATGACACTCAATCGACGCGAATTTATCCAGTGGATGTCGGCAGGCGCGGGCATGTCGGCGGTTGCGGGCTGCGCGGGGACGGGCGACGGTCCGACGGTCGGCCGCGTAGTGGTGATCGGCGCCGGTTATTCCGGCGCGACCGCCGCGAAATATATCCGGCTGTGGTCACCCGACATAGCGGTCACCCTGGTCGAGCGCGACGGCGAGTTCATCTCGTGTCCGATCAGCAATCTGGTGCTCGGCGGCAGCAAAACGCTCGCCGACATTACGGTCGGCTACGGCGGGCTCGGCAAGTATGGCGTCAAGCGCGTGCGTGACGACGCGGTGGCAGTCGATCCGGTCAAGCGCGAAGTGCGGCTGGCATCCGGCGCAACTCTCGGCTATGACCGTTTAATCGTCGCGCCCGGTATCGATTTCATTTATGACTCGCTGCCGGGCCTGAACAATGCGGACGCGCAAAGCCGGGTGCTGCACGCGTGGAAGGCCGGTGCGCAAACGGTTGCGCTGCGCAGGCAACTCGAGGCGATGCCGGATGGCGGCGTCTACGCACTGCACATTCCGATGGCCCCGTACCGCTGTCCGCCCGGCCCCTACGAGCGCGTGTGCCAGGTTGCGCATTACTTCAAGTCCGCAAAGCCGAAATCCAAAGTGCTGGTGCTCGACGCCAATCCGGACGTGACTTCGAAAGGCGCGTTGTTCAAGGCCGCCTGGAACGGCCCCTACAAGGGCATAGTCGAATACCGTCCCAACAGCGAACTGGTGGATGTCGATGCGAAGACCCTGACCGCCAAGCTGCAGTTCGACAGCGTCAAAGCCGACGTGTTGAATGTGGTGCCGCCGCACGGGGCGGGACAGATTGCGCGGCAGGCCGGGCTCATCACCGCCAATAACCGCTGGTGCGGTATAGACTGGTCGACGCTGGAATCGGTCAAGGTGCCGGGCGTGCACGTGCTGGGCGACGCGACGCTATCCGCGCCCGCAATGCCGAAGTCGGGGCACATGGCGAATCAGCACGCCAAGGTGTGCGCGGCGGCGGTGATCGCGCTGATCAAGAACCAGCCGGTCAACCCGCAGCCCATGATGATCAACACCTGTTACAGCTTTGTCGACGACCGTAACGTGGTCCACGTTGCTTCAGTCCACACTTACGATGCGGCGGGTAAAACGATGCTGCCGGTCAAGGGCGCCGGCGGCCTGTCGGACAAGGCCAGCGAACTCGAGGGCGCATACGCGATGTCGTGGGCGAAAACCATCTGGGCCGACATGCTGGCCTGATCGCATAGGGTGGATTGGCGAGGGGCGCTGCGGCGCCCCTTTTTTTTATGTTCGCTGCGGGCGCACGTAGCGCCAGGTTGCGGCAACAGCCAGTGCAAATAAGAGGTAAGCCGTCGTGAACACCCAGTCCGGAAAACTGTAATAGAGCAGCCGGTGGAGCCAGCGCGCGATGAAACTCGTTTCGCTGGGCGCGCCGCGCAGCGCGTCTTCCCACGCGGTCAGCGGGCACACCATCCCGAGCAGCGCTTCAAGGGCGACGAATGAGATCGCCGCGAGGTGTGCGATGCGAAAACCGAAATTACGCACCCAGCGCCAGCCTGCCAGCGCGCCGATCCAGATCAACAACAGTCCGCCGGTGACGAACAAAACGAACGCAAAGTGGACAATCAGAATCAGATCGGCGAGCCAGTGCATGGGGTTTTGGCCGGTAAGCCTCGCGCCCCGGATTTTTTCCGTAGGGCGGGAGACGGGATGGTTTGGAGGCGCGTCAATTCAGACCGGCGAAGATGTCCCGGTTGTTTTCGATGCATCCGGCGGATGCAATCCCGGCGCCGCGGCGATGCGTCTGCGCAGTTCTTCAGCCATCACGGGCTTGAGCAGAAAATCGAGATTCGCGGCGCGCGCAAGCTGGTCGAGGTCGGGCGTAATGCTGCCGGTGACGAGGATGCCCGGGATCTCCGGATCGAGTTCCCGGCGAATGCGTTGTGCGACCTCGATGCCGTTTTCGCCGCTGCCGAGGTGGTGGTCCACGATCAAGAGCGCCGGCAGTTTGCCGGCCGCGTGCACGGCAGAGATCACATCGTCGCCGGTGGTCGAGCCGATGACTTCGGCGCCCCAACTTGACAGCAGCACTCTCATGCCTTCGACGATGGCGCTTTCGTCGTCGACGACCACGATCAGTTTTCCCCTGAGGTCGGCGCGCACGTGGGTCGCCGGGCTTGCCGCGTCATCGCGCTGTCCCTCGGTCGTGCCGAGCGGAACCTCGAAGCTGAAAGCCGAGCCTTTGCCGTATTCGGAAACGAGGTTGATTCTGTAGCCGAGCAGGCCGCACAGGCGCTGCACAATGGAAAGCCCGAGTCCCAGCCCTTTCTTGCTGGTGCGTCCGGGGCTTCCGAGCTGGTGGAATTCCTCGAAGATGCGTTCCCGATCCTCGACGCGGATGCCGATGCCGGTGTCGCGCACTTCGATCCGCAGCGCGCCGTTGGCCGGCGTGGCATTGACCGCAACCTCGCCGGCCGGCGTATTGCGGATCGCGTTGCTGATCAGGTTGCGCAGTATGCGTTCGAGCAGCACCGCGTCGCTGGACACCACGTGCGGCCCGCTGGCAATCGCCAGCCGCAGGTCCTTGCCGGCAGCCTCGGCGGCGAACTCGCTTTGCAGGCGCGCGAACATCTCTGCCACCGCGAACTGCGTGACATTGGGTTTGATCACGCCGGAATCGAGCTTGGAGATGTCGAGCAGTTCGTTGAACAGCGCTTCGAGCGCCTGCACGGAGCCGTTGATGCTGGAGACCAGTTGCGCGCCTTGCGGGTCGTGCACCTTGTCGGCGAGCGCGGAGGCGAACAGTCCCATTGCGTGCAGCGGCTGGCGCAGGTCGTGGCTGGCCGCCGCGAAAAACTGCGTCTTGGAACGATTGGCCTGTTCCGCGGCGATGCGCGCCTGCTCGAGAGCGACGTTCTGCGCGGCGAGCTGGTCGGCCAGCGCCTGCTTCTCGAACCGGTTGCGCAGCGATTCGGTCAGCATGCGGTTGTAATCGCGCGCGAACGACATAAAGCCCAGCATGATTGCTGCGGTGATGACGCTCAAGACGTAGTGCGGCGTGTCGCCTTCCCAGGCGTTGCGCAGGATAAACGGCGTGAGCGTCGGCGCCACGAACAGATAGAACGACGGGATGTGCGAGCCTAACATCGGCACCGCCGCTGCAGTCATCCCGAATACGAGTATCGTCAGCACCGCCTGGTAAATGTGGTGGCCCGAGATGTAGAAGAGCAGCGCCGTCGAGCCCCACAGCATGCCTGAAAGCCCGGCCCCCGCGGCCCACACCGCGGCAGCGCGGCCGACGTTTTCGAACTTGAAGCCCGTCTTGCGGCTTTCGAGGTAGAGCGTCAGGCGCCAGCCCTGGAACAAAGTGATGCACGCGAGCCAGCCGAGGATGATGCCCGCCGGACGCTCGCCGATCAGCACGCCCGCCAGCATCAGCGCGCCCGCCATGTTGCCGGAGATCGACGTCGGCAACACGCGATACAGCATGCTGATTTGTTCCGCGTGGATCAGCGCGCGAAGCGTCGAATCCGGCAGCGGTTCGGGCGATCGTTCTTTTCTCCGGTGCAATTTCATGCCAGCACCTCCAGGGGATTTTGTCGGCCGCTGTTTGTAAAGTTACATCTGCGGCAGCCGCAAACCCAGTTTCCCGACCGCAATGACCGCCTGGGTGCGATTCGACACGTTGAGCGCCTTGAGGATTGCGGTCACGTGTATTTTCACCGTGCCTTCGGCGATGTCGAGGTCGCGGCAGATCAGCTTGTTGGATTTGCCCTGCACCATCAGTGCCAGCACATCGGCCTGGCGCGCCGTTAGCCCGATCTCGCTCGGTGTCAGCATTTTTCCGCCCTGGTTGGCTTCGGCGGCGAGGCGCAGCGCCGGTTCCGGCGTGCCCTGATGCTGCCGCAGCACCTCGAGCGGCAGGTAGACGCCGCCCGCCAGCACCAGGCGCAGCGCGTTGAGCAGCAAATGGGACGATGTGGTCTTGGGGATGAATCCCATGGCGCCGGCGTCGATCGCGCGTGTCACGGTGGCGGGTTGCTCCGAGGCGGATAGCACGACCACCGGTGTGGCGGGATGGCGCTGGCGCAGTTCCGACAGCGCGTCGATGCCGTCGACGTCCGGCAGTCCCAGGTCGAACAGGATCAGATCGAGATCCGGATTATCGCCGGCCGCAACCAGCGCCTCGGCAAAATTCCGGGCTTCGATCAGGTCGATATTGGCATCGAGAACAGTCAGCACATGTCGTAGTGCTTCACGAATCAACGGGTGGTCGTCGACGATCAGAATTTTCACGGGTGTCCCGGTTTTACGATTTTCATCGACCAGGAGCCATGCCCTATGACTTTGATCGTCGCCCAGTCTATTACAAATGTTCCGCGCTTCATACCGCCGCAAGCGCGCGCCGCGTGTGGCTCTGCGAGTGATATTCGGGTGTCATGTAATCCTTTTAGATTACCCCTTCAGCCGTATTTAATGTCGTGCGGCGATTGCCGACAATACCGCCATGGGGAAAGTGCAACCCCGCCGCAATGCCGGAGCGGCAGGTCCGGCGCCGAATCAAGGAGATCACAATGAATTCCACATTTGACCGATATACGTTGACTAACGGCGTTGCCAATGCGGGCGCGGAGACCCAAGAGGTTGGCGCTCCAGGCCGTTTCGCCGCGTGGCTGGCTGTTTTCCTGGTGATCGCGCTGGGCTTGTCGGCATGGCTCTTCGCCTTAACGGGCGTGCCTGACGTGTCCGCAGCCGCGGATGCTCGCTCGACGCCGCAGGTTCCATATTTTCCGTCGCAATACGTCAACCAGGCGACCGAGATTGAGCCGCCAATCGCGACGTTTTGAGCGTGCGCATAAACGCGGGCGGGCGATCCGCTGAGCGGTTTTGAGCAAGGAGAAAATCATGCAAAGTTCAATGCAACGCCACAGGCTGTTGAAGTGCATGGACGCTGAACCGGTGCACGCGTGGATGATTCTCGCCAAATGCGCGGCGGGACTGGCAGTGATCGTGCTGATTGCCGTAATTGGCACCAGCGAGAGTCTCGACCACGGTGCTGCCGACAATGTCTCGGCGGCCGTTACGCCGGGCGGAAAACCGGTGCAGGAGCATCGAAAACAGGTGTTCGACGAGCGGCGTGCACGCGTCGACACCACGGACAAGCGCACCATCCGTATGATCGAGGTTGTGGACTTACCCAAAGACCTGCCGATGGAACTGCGTTAGTCAGTTGACTTGCCTGAACTCGTGCGCGAGTGTGCGCTCGTCGGTGCGGGGCGTGTAGGTAATACCTTTGCGCGTACCCCACAGGTTGACTTGATGGTACAGCGGAATGATTCCTAGATCGCCAATGCCAATTTCGGTTGCCTGTTGCAATAGCTTTTCACGCTTCGTATCATCGACCGTCGCTAGCGCCTGCGCGAGTAACTCATCCAGCTTCGGGTTCGAGTAGCGGCCGCGGTTTGCCGTGCCCATACCCTTTTTGCTGTCGAAAGTCGCAAGCAGGGACTTCAGCGGCGACGACGATTCTGCGGTGTCTGCCGCCCAGCCGACCAGCATGAAGCTGAACTCGAGCTTGCTGCCCCGCGTAAAAAAAACCGACGACGGCGCGGTTTCGACCCTGGTCAGGATGCCGATGCGCGTGAGCATCTGCGCGATCGCCTGACAGATCTGGTCGTCGTTGACGTAGCGGTTGTTAGGGCCGTGCAGCGTGAGTCCGAAGCCCTCGGGATAGCCGGCTTCCGCAAGTAACCCTTTCGCGCCCTCGGGGTCATATTTTTCGGGCCTGAGAGCGGGCGCGTAGCCGAACATGCCCTCGGGCATCAGCTGGCCAGTCGCAACTGCGGCACCTTCCATCACGCGCTCGACGAGCACCGGACGATTGATGGCCTTCGAAATCGCGCGCCGCACGCGCACGTCCTTGAGCGGGTTCCTGTCGAGCGGCTTGCCGGCACGGTCGGTGACAAACGGCGACTTGTCGCGGTTGGAATCGAGGTGCAGGAACATGACGCGATGCGAAACCGTGCGCGAGATGGTGATGTCGGAGTTCTTGCTCAGGCGGGCGAGATCGGCGGTCGGCACGTTCTCGACCGCGTGCACGTCGCCGGCGAGCAGTGCCGCGACCCGTGACGGGTCGCTCGCGATCATTCGGAAAGTCACGTTGTGCCAAGGCGGCTTGATGCCCCAGTAGGCGTCAAAACGCACGAGCTCGATGCGATCGCCCCGCGCATAACGTACGAATCTGAAAGGCCCGGTGCCGATTGTCGCCTTGCCGTTACTGAAATCCTCGGTCGCAGCGTCTTTGGCGGCCCTGCTGGAAACTATGAATATGGTGCTCATGTCGTTCGGCATTAGCGGATATGGCGTCGCCGTCTTCAGCCGCACGGTGTACGGATCAACGATGATCTTTTCGGTGATCTGCTTGCTGTAGAGCGTGAACGGCCCCGGGCTGTTCGGCACCAGCGCCACGCGGTCAAGTGAGAATACTACGTCGTCGGCGGTGAAGTTTTCGCCGTTGTGGAACTTGACGCCCTTGCGCAACGTGAACTCCCACGTCAGATCGTCGATGTTGCGCCACGATTCGGCGAGCGCGGGCTTCAGACGCGAGCGCGGGTCTTTGGTCACCAGCGCCTCGAAGATGTGCTCCGCGACGTTATTGTTCGGCGTGAAATTATGGTAATGCGGATCGATCGAGGTAATATCCGCGCCGAGAGCGATGCGCAAGTCGGCGCCAGCAGCGGAGGCAACGCAGAACAGCAGTGTAACAATGGCGGCAGTAGCTCGTAACAGCATGGAATTCCCTCCTGGCTCAACTGCTTCAGGATACCGGAAATTTGCCGGGTTTGATTGCGCCGAAGATGCGCGGCGCGCCTGCTCTTTCTACGCGTTCAGCAAAAGCTACGATCTCGCGTCCGCAGCGGCGGTGCTGCCGGTGCTGCAATCGTACCCGCGCCAGGCACAAGCGTGATAGCGCACGGTGCGAGTAATTGCAGATTACAAGCTGTTTGAAGGTAGTACGTTTTGCAACCCTTGCAGCGACACCTCCGCCTCGCGCATCCAGAACGGCATCTCGAGGGTTCGGTACAGACTAACTGCTTTGTCGAGATGCTCCCGGGCCTGCTGGCATTTTCTCGTGCGGCTGTGTACGTTGCCAATGCCAAGATGGCTGTGGGCCAGCAGGGGCGCCATTCCGAGCTCTGATGCGAGCGCTATGGCGCTCTGGTAATTTTCCTCGGCCGTCTCATGATCGTTTGTCCGTGAATGAATCTCTCCGAGCAGCCATTTCGTCCATGCGCCAGCTCCCCGCTGGTTGTAGTCTATGGCGTTCTGTAGCGCTTGTTGCGCGACGCTGATGGCCTGTTCTACTTGACCGGCGTGCAAATACGCCTCACCCAAGTGCGCGAGCCGCATGGCCTGATCGACCATTAATTCCATGCCGGCGGCGTTGTCGACCGCCTCCTTCAGAATCTCGATGGCATCGGTTGCCCGATTACTGAGCGTGTAGGCGCGGCCCAGGTAGCCGGCGACCGTGGCCCGCGCCATGCGCAGATCTTCCCTCTCAGACAACTGGAAGGCGCGATGCAGCGTCGAGATCGCCATCGTGAAATCCCCTTTGCGCAGATGCACGATTCCGAGCGCCATGTAAGCGTAGATTCGGCTTACAAGGTGGTCGACTGCTTCTGCGATGTAGACCGCTTCGTCGCCGCGCATGATGGCTAGCCCAAACTCGCCGCGCTCTGCAAAAGACCACGCGAGCCATGTGCGAGCCGATACCGACGGCAGGTTGGCCATACCCAGGAAATTCGTGCGGTCCCCATCCGTCGCATTGACGACCCAGTCCAGCAGTTCGATCGCGTGCGCGTAATCACCCCGCGCATGCCGCGCCCTGCCCGCGAACAAGTTTGCCAGTACTACGGACGGCGTGTCGCCAACCGGCTGCGCCGTGGCCAACGCCTGTTCGGCGGCGTCGATAGCGTGATCCTGTTGACCGATCGACCAGAAGTAGAGGGCCTTGAACGTAAACACGCGTGCCAGCCGCGCCTGGTCATTCAGCGTCGTGGCGATGGCTTCCGCTTCGCGCAGCAACTCAAAACTGCGGTGAAATTCGCCGAGCGGGGAGAGCGAAGTCCGCAAGCTGAACCGCAGATCGAGCGCCTGCTTCATCACGACGCTGCTTTGCGGCAGGCGCTCGATCGACTCCATCGCCTCGGTAAACCTCGCGACAGCCTCGCGATGGGCGGACTTCGCGGCAGCCTTCGCACCGGCCTGATAACAATACGACACGGCCTTGTCCCAAACCTCCCCTTTCAGAGCATGATGCGCAAGCCGTTCGATGTGCTCTGCAAGCCGGTCCGAATAGAGGCTTTCGATAGCCTCCATGATGCGCGCGTGCAACGACTGACGGCGTTCGTGGAGGAGGCCCGCGTACGCGACCTCTTGGGTCAGCGCGTGCTTGAACAGGTACTCCGGCTCGGGAAAAAGGC
>JANNPG010000251.1:0-4606 GCA_031399805.1 Betaproteobacteria bacterium
TGGTGGGCGGGTTGTTTTTATAAAACCGGGGGGTTTGGGGGGGGGGGGCGGGGGCGCCCCCCCGCCGCCACCGCGATTCCGACCGCGAGATACAACAGCGCGCATCCGCCGATCGCCAGCAAACGGTTGCTGTCCCAGAACAGGACGATAACCAGCAGGGTCAGCAACAGGATACCCATGGCAAGAAAAAATATCGCCGCAGCACCCAGCAGCAGCAACTGTGCGAGCCGCAGACCTTCGGCGCGAATTTCGTTGGCGAGCAGTTCCAGTCGCGTCTGAGCAACTGCCACCAACGTGGTGACGAGCTTTTTGATTGACCCCAACAACCCGCCCGCGGGGGCGCTACCGGCGGCGGGATCTGCGCCGGCCATGAGGCTAGCGGCGACCGATCAGCAACCCGATGAGAAGCCCGACCCCGGCGGCGACGCCGATAGCGTGCCACGGATTTTCATGCACGTAATCGTCGGTCGCACGCGCCGCCTGTTTGCTCTTCTGGACAATCACGTCCTCGGCTTGCGCCAGCTTGACCTTGGCCTGATGCAGACTGTCCTGAATGCGCTCGCGCGCGACGGCGACTTTCTCGCCGGCCTGGCTGGCGGTCGCTTTGAGCAGTTCTTCGGCGTCGGCAACGACCGCTTTGAAATCCTGAACCAGTTTATCCTTGGAAACGTTTGCTTCGGTGCTCATTTAATACCTCTGTCGACAGTTGATCGGGACACGTCAGTAAAAGCTGGCATGGGGTTGATTAGGCTACAGATTTTTTATGCCTAAAGCAAGCGGTTTTGCACCGCATCACACGCGCTGGGCGCGCCGGTCGCAACCACTTCTGCCCGTCACTCAATTGTTTCCTTGGCGGCAAGTCCACGCGTGCCGTTGCCGCCCGCCGCAGCTGGCATGGGTGTGTTATGCATAAATCCTGTTAACCCCGTTGTCACGCCGGCTACGTTAATAGCCGGTGAGATTTACAACGGTCACAGTTTCCCAACATCAATGGAGGCACATCTTGCGCAAGATCAACATGATAAGTGCAGGCACCCTGATTCCGGCGTTGATTTTCGGCAGCACCCAGGTGGCCGGCCAGGCCGAACCGATTGGCGACGCGCTGACCATTTACAGCGCGGCGCGACCCGGCGCGATCTCACCGGAGGTTTATCGCAACGGCGGACGCGGCCAGGCGATACCCGGCTACGCCGTGGTGCGCCAGCAACGTGCTATCAACCTCACGCGCGGCCATAACAACGTGCGTTTTTCGGACGTCGCCGCATACATCGATCCGACGACCGTGATGTTCGAATCGCTGACCGATCCGGCCGGCACCAGCGTGGTGGAACAGAATTTCCAGTACGATCTCGTAAACCAGGAAAAGCTGCTGCGCAAGTACCTCGACCAGACCGTCAAGATCGACCAGATCCGCGGCAATGCCGTCGAGTCGTTCAGCGGCACGCTGTTATCCACCGCCGGCGGCATGATACTCAAACGTGACGACGGTTCGGTGCAGTTGCTCCCGCACAACGCCGGCATCACCCTGCCCAGCCTGCCCGGCGGCCTGATCACGCGCCCGACGCTGGTGTGGGACGTCAATGCCAGGCAGGCCGGCAATCATCGCACGCGCGTTTCATATCAAACCACCGGCATCACCTGGTGGAGCGATTACAACCTGACCTATGCCGAAGGCAGCAACGCGAATACGTGCAAACTCGACATCGGTGCGTGGGTGAGCATTATCAACCAGTCGGGCGCCAGCTATACCGATGCGAAACTGAAGCTCGTCGCCGGCGACGTGCAGCGCGCGCAGTCGCCCGGCCGGGTTGACGGCCGGCTGGCAGCCGCTAAATCGATGGTGCGCGAAGAGAAAGATGCCGGTTTCGCGGAAAAGTCCTTCTTCGAGTATCACCTCTACACGCTCGGCCGTCCGACCACGCTGCCCGACAATTCAACCAAGCAGATCGAACTATTTCCCGCCGCGCGCAATGTGCCATGCGAAAAGACGCTCGTCTACTACGGTCTGGCAGCCGGTTATTACGGCTATGGCGCAAGCCCGCTGACCGACCGCAACCTGGGCGTGCAAAGCAATAAAAAAGTCGACGTCTATCTCGGCTTCAAAAATTCGCCGGACCACAACATGGGCATGCCGCTGCCGTCCGGGCGCATCCGCGTGAGTAAAATGGACGGCGCGGACAAGACGCTCGAATTCATCGGCGAGGATGTCATCGACCATACGCCGAGGAACGAAAAAGTGCTGATCAAGCTCGGTTCCGCATTTGATGTTGTCGGCGAGCGGCGCCAGCTCGACTTCAAGGTCGACACTTCGCGCAAAACGATGGCGGAAGAAATCGAGGTCAAATTGCGCAATCAGAAAAAAGAAGCGGTCACCGTGATCGTCAAGG
Source organism: Betaproteobacteria bacterium (assembly GCA_031399805.1). Taxonomy (GTDB): domain Bacteria; phylum Pseudomonadota; class Gammaproteobacteria; order Burkholderiales; family SG8-41; genus PALSA-1004. The sequence continues at coordinate 2,388 of JANNPG010000251.1, forward strand.
AGAATATCTATCGCTGGGTAAACTGGCAGATCACGTCGAAAACGCACGACTTCGAAAAACAGGACGCGCGCACCATTCAGTTCCCGGTCAGGATCGCCGCGGGCGCCGAAGTGACGCTGCGCTACGCCGTGCAATACACGTGGTAATCCCTCACGGAACCGCCGCCATGCTGATGCTATACTAATGGCCTTCGAAACATCGTTGCGAATCGCGCCATAATAATTACCGTTGATCCCGGTTCCCTTTGCGTACCCCTCAAGGGGGTATTGAAATGAATCCTTCGCGTCCTTCGCGGTTCAAGATTTAAACCAGAATCCATACCTCAGGGAGAACCGGCATGGGCGTCGTTTCAATTGTAATTCTGGCTGCCGCAGTCGTGGCAATCGCCTACCTGGTCATGATTTACAACAATCTGGTCCAGGTCAAACACAATGTCTCGAAAGCATGGGCGAACATCGACGTGCTGCTCAAGCAACGGCACGACGAACTGCCGAAGCTCGTCGAGACCTGCAAACAGTACATGAAGTTCGAGCAGGAGACGCTGCAGAAAGTCGTCGATGCGCGCTCGAAAGTGTTCAGCGCGCGCGAATCGCAGGACATCGGTGCGCTGGGAACAGCCGAGGCGGGCCTGCGTGCGAGCGTCGGCAATCTGTTTGCAGTCGCCGAACAGTATCCCGACCTGAAAACCAACCAGACCTTTCTGCAACTGCAGAGCCGCATTACCGGCCTTGAGAATGCAATTGCGGACCGGCGCGAGTTTTACAACGAATCGGCCAACATCAACAACGTGCGCGTCGAGCAGTTTCCCGACGCCATTATCGCCGGCATGTTCAATTTCAAGCAGGCGCAGCTGCTCGAATTCGATGCCGCCGAAAAAACCGACGCCGACGCCAAGGAACTGTTCAAATAACGCCGCGCGCGGATTCTTCCGCACATGCGCGTCTGGTTGCGTGTTCGTTCGGCCAATTGGCTGACCGGCGGCGTCCACGTAGCCATCCTGGCGGTCGCCGCACAGGCCGAATCGATGGCGGTATGGCCTTACGCACTGGGCGCCATGTCGCTGGTCAGCTTTGCGGCATGGGTCGGCAACTACCGCCGCCTGCGCCATATCGCAGACACGCCGCTGTCCAATATCGGGACGGCGGCCCAGGGTTACGTTGAAATTGCCGGCCGCGCCGAAGTGCCGGGCGGCACGCCGCTGACCTCCAAGCTGACCCACCTGCCGTGTGTCTGGTTTCAGTACGAAATCTACGAAAAATCATCCGACGATAAATGGTCGTTACAGGACTCGGGTATCAGCGACGAGCCGTTCGTGGTCACGGACGCGAGCGGACAGTGCGTCATCGACCCCGAAGGCGCCGAAGTCGTCTGCTCCCGCAAGCAAACCTGGACCCGGGGCGGCTATCGCTACGTCGAGTGGCTGTTACTGCCGCGCGAACTTATTTACGCGCTCGGCGATTTTGTCACCGTCGGCGGCGCGAACAGCGAGCTGAATCTCGACGCGGACGTCGGCGCACTGCTCGCGGAGTGGAAAAAGAACCGGCCTGAATTGCGCAAACGTTTCGATCTGAATCAGGATGGCACGCTCGATCTTAAGGAATGGGAACTGGCGCGGCGCCAGGCGCGGCGCGAAGTGGACGCGCGGCACCGTGATATCCGCACGAGCGACGGCACGCATGTTCTGCGCGCGCCCGCCGATGAGCGCCTGTTCCTGATCTCCAATTGCGTGCCGGCGAAGTTGCGCCGCACCTACCTCTTGTGGGCGTGGGCGCACACCGTAATATTCATCGGCGCCGGGGCGTTGGCATTCGCATTGTTGTAGGCGCGAGCGCGGGCACGCTTGCGTCGCCGGCTATTCCAGATATTTCGCCTGCCAGCCCAGATACAGCCCGTAGACGTGCTGGTTGAACTCGGCGCCGTCTTTGAAACCCTGCGGGTATATCGGATCGAACACGTAAAAATTGGCGTGGTTGTTGCGGGTGGTGACAAAGTGCCGGATTTTGTCGAGCAGCGTATAGGGCGGTTGCCACTCGAAATCCTGCTGCGCTTCATAGTGGATGAACAACGGCAGTAGCGGCACGCCGCTGCGGATGGAGGCCTCGAACGCGCCGTAGCGGAACGACGTAAACAGGCGCCGCCCTTTGCAACCACCTTCCGGGTAGACGGCGACATTGAGACCCTGCTCGAGCGCCGCGACCATGCTGTTGAGTGCCGCGCGG
>JANNPG010000252.1:0-4425 GCA_031399805.1 Betaproteobacteria bacterium
AGCTTCGCCCCCGATTCCTTCACCACCTTCGCCCACTTCACGATTTCGGCCTTGATGAGCGCGGCGAACTCGGCCGGCGTGGAGAGTGCGGGCTCGGCGCCGAGGTCGATCAGCCGCGCGTTGATTTCGGGCGTGCGCACGATTTTCGCGACGGCGTCGTGAATCTTGTCAACGAGCGGTGCTGGCAGCGCGGCGGGCGCCAGGAGGCCGTTCCAGCCGACCGCCAGGTAACCGGGCACGCCGCCCTCGGCGATGGTCGGTACGTCGGGCAGCGCCGGGATGCGTTTGGCGCTGGTGACGCCGAGCGCGCGCAACTGGTTGTTCTTCACATAGGGCACGCCCGACGGCGCGGTGGCGAACGTCAGCGCGACTTCGCCGGAGAGTATGCCGATCATCTGCGGGCCCGCGCCCTTGTACGGCACGTGTAATAGATTGATGCCGGCCATTGTCTTGAACATCTCAGCGGTGAGGTGCGGCTGCGCGCCGCTGCCGGCCGAGCTGTATTGCAGCTCGTTCGGGCGCTTCTTGGCGAGCGCGATCAACTCCTTCACGTTCTTCACCGGCACCGACGGATGGACCAGCAGCACGCTGGGCAGGTTCACGAGATTGGTGATCGGCGTGAAGTCGTTCACCGGGTCGAACGCGAGCTTGGCGTAGATCGCGGGGTTGATCGCGTGCGTGCCGACCGTGTTGATGTACAGCGTGTAGCCATCGGGTTTCGATTTCGCGACGTAATCGGAGGCGATGTTGCCCGCGGCGCCCGGCCGGTTGTCCGTCAGCACCGGCTGGCCCCATTCCTCGGCGAGCTTCTGGCCGATCGTGCGGGCGAGGATGTCGGAAGTCCCGCCGGGCGGGAAGGGCACCACGATGCGCACCGCCCGCGCCGGAAAAGTCTGCGCGTGGAGCGGGACCCACGCCCCCGCCAGCGCCAGCAGCAACACGGGCCCCGCGACCGAACACGATTTCGCCAGCATGGTGTTTCTCCTCTTTGTTTGTCTTGAACCACTAAGGATGCCATGAATTCGGGAGAGCGGGAGAGGGGGAAGAGGGAAGGGGAATACTCCTCACTCCTCACTCATCACCGAACTTCTACTCCGCCTTGATCCCCGCGTCTTTGATCAGCTTCGTCCATTTCACAAGCTCCGACTTGATATAGCGGCGAAACGCCTCGGTATCTTTCACCGCCGGATCAAGCCCGGCGTTCTGCAGTTGCTCGCGCAGGTCGGACGTTGACATCACGGCAACCGCTTCCTTGTGCATGCGCTCGATAATTGCGGCCGGCGTTTTGGCCGGGAACGCGATGCCCAGCCAGCCGCTGGCTTCGAATCCCGGGTAGCCGCCTTCCGCGAGGGTCGGCACGTCCGGTAAGATCGGCGAGCGCTTAAGACTGCTCACACCCAGGCCGCGCAGTTTGCCCGACTTCACATGCGGCGCGCCGGTGGAGACTATGCCCGCCAGGAATTCAACCTGCCCCGCAATCGCATCGATCACCGCCGGTCCGCCGCCCTTGTAGGGCACGTTGACCACGCGGATGCCCGCGGTGGCTTTGAACAACTCGAATGACAGGTGGCCGATGCTGCCCGTGCCCGGATTGCCCACGTTGAGCGTGGCGGGCTGCTGTTTGGCGCGCGCCACGAAATCCTTGAGCGTTTTGGACACGCTGGAGGGATGCGCGGACAACAAACTGCTCACATCAACGAGTTGCACCACCGGCGAAAAATCGTTGATCGGATCGAACGGCAGCTTGCCCAGGAGCCCCGGACTCATGGCGAGCGAGGCCACCGACGCCAGCACCATGGTGTAGCCGTCCGGCGCCGCCTTGGCGACGATGTCGTGCGCGATGTTGCCGCCGGCGCCCGCGCGATTATCCACCACCACCTGCTGGCCGAGGCGCGGGCCCAGTTTCGCGGCCACCATGCGCGCCACCAGATCGTTGGCGCCGCCGGGTGCGAAGCCGACCAGAAAGCGCACGGGTTTCACGGGATAGCTCTCGGCCGCCCATGTGAGGGGTGCGGCCAGCGCCCCCGCGGCGGCGACCAGCAACGGCGTACACAGCCTGAATTTGCGCATGTTTTCTCCTCGCTTGATGCGCATTGTAGGGGAAGTGCTGCAACATTTGGCGGCGGCCTATAATTCCGGTAACCGAGGAGAAAATCATGTCCGTGATCACCCTGGCGCAGGCCGACAAGATTATCGACGCCATCATTGCGCGCGCGCGCGAACTCAAATGCCGTCCGATTTCGGTGGTGGTGGTCGAGCCCGGCGCGATCGTCAAAGCATTCAAGAAAGAAGACGGCTCGGCGATGATGCGCTTCGAAATGGCGATGGGCAAAGCCTATGCCGCGCTCGCGCTGGGGCGTTCATCGAGCCTGGTGCGCGTGCGCGCCGAAGAGCGGCCGCTGTTCATGGATTTTTTGCTCAAAGCGTCGCAGGACAGAATATTCGCCGAGGGCGGCGGCATGCTGATCCGCACCGCCGACGGCGAATTGCTTGGAGCCGTAGGCGTCACCGGTGACACGCAGGAGCAGGACGAAGCGCTCGCCGCGCATGGCATACGCGCCGCGGGGCTCAAGACCGATGAGGATTGCGCAACTCTCGCGCATCATGTGCGGCTCGAAAACTGATCGCACGCCGCCAGCAAAACGCCGGTTTCGCCGGCGCGCCAGCGTGGTTATCTGCCGGCCGCGTTGCGGGAGTTGATTGAGGCGGGAAAGTGGCAAATATTGGAGGTGCAATGCGTAAAGCAATTTTGGTGATGCTATTGGCTGGCGCGTGCAGTAGCGCGGCGGCGGAGGTATGGGTCGTGGTCGGCAAGAATGAAAAATTTACCGCCTACGCCGATCCTGCCACCATGCGCAAGGAAGGAAGCATGGTGAAAATGTGGAATCTGTTCGACTATAAAACGGCCCAAGCGGGCGTTGCCGGCAAGCGCTACCTGTCGGTGAAGCGGCACTTCGAATACGACTGCAAAGCAGGGCGGGCGCGAATTCTCGCGGTATCTTCCCACACTGAAAATCTGGCCAAAGGTGAATTGGTCGCGGCCAGCAGTATCAGCCTCAATTGGAGCGTGGTCGCGCCTGACAGCGCTGACGAATTGTTGTGGAAGTTTGCTTGCGGCAAGTAGGCGCTTGTCATCGTCCCAACAAAAGGGGCGGCGTGAATTGATTGCTTAACGCGCCAAAATAACAGACCCCGATCGGGTTAATTCCGCGCCGTGACAAATTGATCGACACGATTCCAGGCCAGGAGCTGTAGATTGGGAAATTTGCGCACCTCTACGACTGCATCGCCAAGCTTTTGATTCTCTCGGCGATGGCGCAATATAGTATGTAGTATGGTTCTTTATTAGCCGAGGAGATTGCTCATGACCGCCTCCCGTCCAAGCTGCGTCGCCCTGCTCGCCGGGCTCCTGGCTACATTGCCGGCACACGCGGCGGACAAGCAGAAGCAAAGCGCCACGCGGGCGTCACCCCAAGCAGTGCAGAAGCAGCAAGCGTCCCCATCGCCGACGCTGCCGGACAAAGGCACGAGCCTCGGTAATCCAAAAGGCCCGTCCACCGGCGGCCCCGCCGGTTCGATGAACATGGACAAGCCGATGTCGCCGGTCGGCACGCAGTCGGTCGGTGGCCACGCCACGGGCGGCTCGGCGGCCGCAGGGGCGGCCCTCGGCACGACCGCCACCCCTGCGAAACCCACGAGCGGCGACACGCTCGTCAATCCGAACGCGACCAACAGCAAGGACGGCGGCGCGATGCCCGGAGACTTCTCGCGCGAAAAGAAACTGCAAGGCGTGGTCGACGGCGGCGCCAGCGGGATGATGGGCGACGCGGGCAAGAAGGAAGCCACCGCGCCCGGCCAAAAAGGCGGTGCCGCGCTCATGGACAGTAACCAATCGAATTTTGATGCCATGCGCGGCGATCCGGGCTCGCGCGCGAGCCAGCAAGGCGTGCCCACGAGTTCAACGGGCGGCGCGCCGGCGACGACGCCTAAGGCTGACGCCAAAGCGGCCCCTATCCCTTACCCCTCGTCGGGCACCGAGCCGAAGACTGCTGTGGTCCCTGCGCCAAAAGAAACACCGCGAACCACCGGCAGCGGCGACGACGCAGGCACGGCGAAAGGCACTGCGTCAGGAAATACGATGGGCAGGGCGACTATGGTGCAGCCCGGTCGCGACGTCTTTCCATCGGCGACATTACCCAGCACTCCGAAAAAAGGCGGCGCGGCCACGCCCACACCCGATGGCGCGGCCGGCACGCCGGTTCCTGCATCAGTGGCCAAAACCGCCAAGACGGGGCCGACGCTCGACCAGACAAAAAAAGAGCGCGGCCGCCAGACGACCCTTCCCAACGAAGACAAGCAGCAGTTTGACCGTATGAAAGCGGACGAACGCGCCGCGGGCGCTACGATGGCGGGGCGGCGCGCCAA
>JANNPG010000289.1:0-13739 GCA_031399805.1 Betaproteobacteria bacterium
GTTCAAGTCGAAATTCTCCGCGCTCGCCGAGCTGTGCGCGGACAGCCAGGAACTTGGCTACGACATGCTGTGGCAGGGCGACGCCGCGGCGGCCGACGGGTCGGGCACCGGCGACTGACCGGCGGCAGTTCCGGCGTAACACCCGATCACGAGCGAGGGCAGTGTACCCTCGCGGTCGTTTACGTTTATGAATTTTGCGCCGTCAGCGGCAGTTTCAACGCGCGCCGCACGACGGCAATAAAATCGTCCGGCGTCAGCAATGGCATGTCGACCACCCGTCCCGCGAAAAAAACGCGCACGTTGTACGCAAGACGCTCAACCGTGGTATCGCGCAGCGCCGCTTCAAGATCGGCGAGCGTGCGCGGCGGGCTTATCTCAACGTCGCCGCCGAAACACGCCTGCCTGATACGCCGCGCGCTGCGGTCGTAGATCAGACTTGCGCGCAACAGACCGCCGGCGCAGCGGTGCGCCGCAGCGCAAAGCGGAGCGTCGGCTGCCGGCTGCTGCACCAGGTTGATCCAATCCGGCGTATCAATCTCCGCCAACGCCCGCTGATAGCGGGCATGTTCCGTCAGCGAGAGATCGCCGTCCTGGAATTCAACCTCGAATTCGCTCTCGAAAGCGGCAATCATGTTGGTTTTGATGCGCGCGGAGTCGAGGCCCGCGCCGAGCAGATTTTTCAGGCTGGTAGCGCTTTCGCGCGCCGGCACGCCCGCCTCGCCCGCCCGGTTCGCCCCCGGCGTGCGCAAAACACGCAGCATCTTTCCGGCATCGTTGTCGATTTGCAGTACGCCCTGGTACAACAAAGCGTCACCGTCGAAAACGCCGCCGCCGCGGGAAATCGCGCAGCCATCGACCTCGATGTCGTGGCGCGCGCGAAACCGTGCGTCCACCCCGAGCGCCCCAATCGCGGTCGCCGCGGCGTGGCAGATGCGCCTGGCGACGGCCTGCATGTCGACCGCGCCGACATCGCGCCGATGCAGGTAAAGCTCCCAGCCCAGACTTGTTTCGTCGGCATAAACCGCATCGCCGCCGGTAATACGGCGTTGCACTGCGACGTTGCCGGACCGGCAATAGCCAAGGTCGAATTCCTGCGCGGGGCTCTGGCGACAGGCGAGCAGCGCGCACGGCGCAAACCGCAAGAAGCGCAAAGTGCTGGAAATTTCCTCGGCATGGCGCGCTTCAAGCAAGGCACGATTGAGGGCGATATTCTGCGTCGCGGGGCGCAGCCCGGTGTCGATCACCCGCCACAGCTCTCCCATGCGTCGTCGCCCCTGTTTAACGGGTCATGTCACACACGCGCAGCGCCGGCACGCCGAGCCCGCGCGACCGAATCGCAGCCGCCAGCGGCTATTTTTTTTTCATGAAGAATATAAACTCGCTGCTCGCCGTTTCCGACGACAGCAGTTCGTTACCGGTCTGCTTCGAAAACGCATGGAAGTCCTTGACCGAACCCGGGTCGGTGGCGATTATGCGCAGCACCTGGCCCGACGACATATCGTTCAGCGACTTCTTGGTGCGCAGGATCGGCAGCGGACAATTCAGCCCGCGCGCGTCGAGTTCCTTGTCAAAATTCATTTGCTGCTCCCCGCTAGCCTGATTTCAATGCGCAGCTAATATACGGTGCTGGCGCGGATCGTGCAAGGTGGAATCGGGACAGCCGCAGGTCGCCGGGCGCCGGACCCGAGGCCGGCCGTCGCGCTAAAAGACGCTGATATTCTTGTCGGCAAGCAGCTGCGAAAGCCGCGTGTTTGCCAGCGACAGCCGGTCGACCAGCATCTCGAGAAAGGCGCCGTTGAAATTGTGGCGGCAAAGCTCCGAAGCCTGTGTCAGCGATTCCGATTTAATCTCGATCACGGTGATATCGGTCGCTGCCGTAACGCTGGCGGTGCGATGAAACTGCTTCTTGCCCAGATAAGCCATCTCGCCGAAGCAATCGCCGGTCCGCAGCACATTCAGCAGCTTGCCCTGCTTGCTGATCTTGACCTCGCCTGCGGCGAGAATAAAGAACGATTTGCCTACATCGCCCTCCTTGATCAGCACGTGGCCCGGAGCGTATTTGTTCCAGGTCATTACGCGCAGCACTTCCCACAATTCAACGTCGGCGAAGTTCTTGAAAAAGATCAGCTTGCGCAGAGCGTTGAATTTTTCGCTGTCGGGAATGTTTTTCTCGGGTTTCTGCAGGTTGCCGAACACCGCGACCAGATCGTGAGAAACCTCCTCCCACGCCTGGTAGCGCTTGGCCGTGTCTTTTTCCATTGCGCGCTTCACGATGGCATCGAGTTGCGGCGGCACCTCGGAACGCAGCGAACTCGGCGCCGGCGCCTCTGCGTTGATAATCTGATAGATCATGCTGTAGTTGTTGTTGGCCTGGAACGGCAGCTTGCCGGTCAGCATTTGAAACAACACCACGCCGAGCGAGAAAATATCGGTCTGGTTCGTGAGCTGCTGCTCTTTCACCTGCTCGGGCGACATGTAGGCGGGCGAGCCGATACCGGTGATCTGGGTCGTTTGGGTAGCCGTGGTCTGCGCCGCACCGAAATCGGTAATTTTGATGTCGTTCTCGCCCGACAACATGATATTGGCCGGCTTGATGTCGCGGTGGATCACGCCGTGCTTCGCCGCGTAGTCAAGCGCCTTGGTGCACTTGAACACAATTTCGATCACCTTATTGATCGGCAGCAGATTCTCGGCGCGAGAATACTGCTCAAGGGTCGTGCCATCCACATACTCCATGACGATATAGCTTGCCTCGTCGTCGGCGACCGCATCGTAAATGCTCACGATATGCGGGTGGGAAAGCTTGCCGGCAAGCGATGCTTCGGTTACGAACAGCTTGCGGTAGCGCCGGCCGTGCTCTTTGTCGCCGAGCGCCTCCTGAAAGACCACCTTCATCGCCACGTGGCGGTTGACGAAAGGGTCAAGCGCTTCGTAGACAACACTGGTGGCGCCTTTGCCGAGTTCGCGGATTATTTCGTATTTGCCGATTTTTTTCATTGGATAAACGCAATGCGCCTGCCCGCCAGGCGGGTTGAGGCCGATTACCATGCAAATACAATACCATAAAGCACGATGTTTGCGCTGCTTGTGACATTTGCGCCGGATCCGCGGGCACACTGCAAGCCGCAGGCCAGCCGCGCAGGAGCAACGGCGCGTCCGCGCGGTATCATCCGGCTTGAAAGGACGAACCTGATGAATAACACCGCCGATTCCACATCAAGCCCGCCCGCGCCAGTCACATTTGCCGCTGCGTTCTGGTACTGGCTCCGGCTCGGGTTCGTAAGTTTCGGCGGTCCGTCCGGCCAGATCGCGATCATGCACCAGGATCTGGTCGAGAAAAAACGCTGGATTTCCGATCGGCGTTTTTTGCACGCGCTTAATTACTGCATGGTGCTGCCGGGACCCGAAGCCCAGCAGCTCGCGACCTATATCGGCTGGCTCATGCACAAGACACGCGGCGGCATCGTGGCCGGCGCGCTTTTCGTGTTGCCGTCGTTATTCATCCTGATTGTCCTGTCATGGATATACATGGCGTACGGCGACCTGCCGGCGGTCGCGGGCGTCCTCTACGGCATCAAGCCGGCGGTCACCGCGATCGTGGTTTTCGCCGCCTACCGGATCGGCTCGCGCGCGTTAAACAATGTGGCGTTGTGGTCGATTGCAGGCGCCGCGTTTATTGCGATCTTCGCGCTCAATGTGCCCTTTCCGTACATCGTGCTCGCGGCGGGCATAATCGGCTACCTCGGCGGACGTTACGCGCCGGCCAAATTTGCGACCGGCGGCGGGCACGGCGCAAGCGGCAAGAGCTTCGGCGCGGCGATCATCGACGACGATACGCCGACGCCATCACACGCGCTTTTTACCTGGGCGCGCTTCGCGCGCGTGTGCGTGGCCGGTGCCGTGCTATGGGCAAGCGTGATGGCGCTGCTCTACGCACGCTACGGATGGGATGCGACGCTCACGCAAATGAGCTGGTTCTTCACCAAGGCCGCTTTGCTCACTTTTGGCGGTGCTTACGCGGTCCTGCCCTATGTTTATCAGGGTGGCGTTGAGGAGTTCCAATGGCTGACGGCAACGCAAATGATCGACGGCCTCGCGCTGGGCGAAACCACCCCGGGGCCGCTGATCATGGTCGTGACTTTCGTCGGCTTCGTCGGCGGCTGGACCAAGCAAATCTTCGGGCCCGACAGCCTGCTCATGGCCGGCACGGTTGCCGCCGTAGTCGTCACGTACTTCACTTTTCTGCCGAGCTTTATTTTTATATTCCTCGGCGCGCCGCTGATCGAAACCACGCATGGCAACCTCAAGTTCACTGCCCCCCTCACCGGCATCACGGCAGCGGTGGTTGGCGTGATTCTGAATCTCGCCGTATTTTTCGCCTACCATGTGCTGTGGCCCGCGGGTTTCGCCGGCCGCTTCGAATGGTTTTCGGCGGCGATCGGTGTCGCCGCTTTCATCGCGCTGTTCCGCTACAAGGTGGGCATAATCCCGATCATCGCCGCGTGCGGGACGCTGGGTCTCGCCTACACGCTGCTCCAGCCGCTTTTACGCGCATAGCGGAGCGCGCTGCCGGCGCGCGCCACATGCACCCGCACCCGCTGTTGCAGACCGCATACCTGACGCAGCGCACGGTTATTTCCTGTTTTCGCGCCGCTCCTCTTCGTCCTGTCTGCGCAGTTCGCGCAACCGCGCATCCACGCTCGACTGCTGATAAAAATCGCCGTCACCGCTTTTCTGCGCCAACACCAACTGCTCGATCGCCGCACGCACGTTACCCATGCGGTAATACGCCTCCGCCGATGCCCGGTGTTGTGACAGGCGTTTGCCGAGCGCGGCATAACACCTGGCCTGCAGCTCGTACATCCGGTAATCGGACACCGAGTAATGCAGCCGGCTTTCAACCAGTTTCAGCGCTTCACCGGGCTGCCGGTCAGCAAGCAGCGACTCAGCATAGCTGTAGACCAGCGCACGATAGCCGGGATGACTCTTGAGCGCGTCACGGTAGGTCTGCAGCGCGGCGGCGGCGTCACCGCTTGCAATGTAATAACGACCGGCCAGAGCGTCGACCGCGGGGCTCTCGGGCAGTGACTTGCGCAATGTCTGCAATTCTTTCCCGGCACGCGCATACGCCCTGACGCGAATCAGCGCCGACACCAGACCATAGCGGCTGGCCGCTTCACTCAGATATTTGCGCTCGCCCAAGCTTTCCTCGAAAAACGCCAGCGCCTCCTGCGGAGTATCCTGCGCCGCCTTGATCTTGGCGCGCATCAATTGGAAGTCGAGGCTGTCCGGCACCTGGCGGTAGGGCAGGTTTTGCGCGCGGTTCTGCATGTCTGCGATGCGTTCGTAGGTCAGCGGGTGGGAACGCAGATAAGCCGGCGCATTGGTTTCGTAAAACCGGGTCGCGCGCTGCATACGTTCGAAAAACGCCGCCATCGCATGTGCATCGAACCCCGCGCGCTCGAGCACCTGGAAGCCGACGCGATCTGCCTCGCGCTCGTGATCGCGCGTGTAATTCAGAGCGGATTGAATGAAGCTCGCCTGCCCGGCCGCAATCGCCGCCTGCGATATCTGCGGATTGGACCGCGCCGCAAGTATCGCGACGGCGAGCGCGGCAATCGTCACAATTTGCGACTGCTTCTGCTGCGCGACCATGCGCGCCATGTGGCGCTGCGTGACGTGCGCCACTTCATGCGACACCACGCCCGCCAGTTCGGACTCGCTTTGCGCGGTCAGGATGAGGCCCGAATTGATGCCGACAAAACCGCCGGGCAGAGCGAACGCATTGACCTGCGGGTCGATGATCAGAAAAAAACTGAACTCCTGCCGCGAGTCGGAGCTCGCCGCGACCAGCTTGTAACCCAGCGTATTAAGGTAGTCGGTAATTTCCGCGTCGTCCGAATAACTGCGATCGGCGCGGATCTCGCGCATGATGCTTTCACCGATCCGGCGCTCGAGCTGCGGGGAAAGTTCACTTTGCGATACGTCGCCGAGATCGGGCAGGCCCTGCCCCATCGCCATCGGGGCCGCGCACAGGAGTATCGCCAATATCCGAAAAAGGGATTTCACGCAACTATGATAATCGCATTCCGGCGAAGTTCCCCGTCGCAGCAGCCACATCACCCGTCAACCACCGGAATTTTGGACGGCGGCACCGACGGCGCAAGATCTTCCAGCTGATAGCGCGCGACCCGGTGTTCTTTGAGCCGGTAATCGTAGGGGTTGCCGATATGCCAGATCGAACCGCGCACGGATGCGGTAATCGGCCCGACACGCGGCGGTTGGTCGAAACGCTCCATCATTTTCAGCACGCAATACAGGGCAATCTGGTCGAGGTGCCAGAACAATTTTCCACGCCCGACGAAATGCCGGATAAAGTTTCCGACCGCCGAGAAATAACGCTGCGTGCGCTCCGTATTTTTCGCAATCACGATATTCGCGACGATGTCCAGCCACGGCGAATCGGGCGGATCGCGCCGTATCAATCCGACGTCCATGGTCGCGACACCCTCCAGCATGTCGTCGATCGGCGCCTCGAACACCGTATCGATGTCAAAGCATGCAATGGTCCGCTGGTAATGCCTGAGCAGGGAGCCTATGCGCAGAAAGCGCGCGCAGCTGTAAAACGTTCGCCGTAGATTGAAGTCGGGCTCTTCGTCGACCGGCGCGTATTCGTAAGTCACCGCAATATTGCTCAATTGAAGCCGTGTGAGCAACCGTTCGAGGTAGTCGGCAAACCCTTCGTCCGGATCGAGAACATGCAGATGCAGCAACTTGCGGCGCGCCGCGTTTTGCGCGTAAGAGTGAACGAACGTAACGCCGTACTTGTAAAAATACCGGGCATCGCAACACGCCATGACGACCGCATCAAAGGGCGCGGAGATTTCCGCCGCCCGCAGCGGCGCGAATTCCTCGGTCGATACGGCACCGGCTTGGGGCGCGATTTGCCGCCACACGCCTTGCCGGAAATTGATCAGGCCGCAATGCCGGAAGCCGGGTAATAAACGCGCGGCGTTTTGGAAATGCGCTTCCGCATCCTCGTAGCGACCGAGTTCGGTCAGTACGCAGCCCAAGCGGGCTGCGACCAGACAGGAGTCCGGAGCGAGCAACTGCGCACCGCGAATGCAATCGAGCGCCGCTTCAAACCGCCGCTGCCCGTGCAAAATAGCGGACTTGAGCAGGAGGGCCTCGAGGTGATCGGGGTGCCCGGCGGCGACCTGATCGATATAAAAAAATCCCTGCTCCAATCGGCCCACGCGCCATAAACAGTCGGCAAGACTGGTCAATGCCTTGGGATTGGGTTCAATCCGCACCGACTGTTCGAGCAGCGCTATCGCGTCCTCGAACTTGAGCCCCTTTATTGCGATGAGTCCCGCCAGCATCAGGGCCACCGCATCGGCGGGCGCGGCGCTCAGGCGCTCCGCACAGAGCCGGCGCGATGTTTCAAGGTCGCCCGCATCGTACGCATCCAAGGCGCGCGCCAGCACGTTGGCGCCGGCGCCATCGCTGCAATCGCTTACCGCCATGCCGCGGCAATGTGTCGCTTTACGCGCACATTAGTCGATTGCAACCTGTGGCGGATAATTATTGCGATGATAGCGTTCACGGTGTCATATACTTGAACATTTTAACGTGTAGCGCGGGAGTCTGGTTGATTCTACAGGAGCGACTGCGGCCCGGATGGAGAAAGAAATTGAAAAAACTCACCCACTTCAACAAGCGCGGCCAGGCGCACATGGTCGATGTCGGCGACAAGGACGAAACGCACCGCGTCGCCTGCGCCGGCGGCCGCATTGTAATGCAGCGCGCGACGCTGGCCATGATCGCCGCCGGCAGCGCCAGGAAAGGCGACGTGCTGGGCATTGCGCGCATCGCCGCCATCCAGGGCGCGAAACGTGCGGCTGATCTGATCCCGCTCGCCCATCCGCTGGCGCTCACGCGAGTCAGCGTCGAATTTGTCGTCGATCGCAAGCACGCGGCGGTCACGTGCGTAGCGAGCGCGGAAACACGCGGCCGTACCGGCGTCGAAATGGAGGCGCTGACGGCGGTGGCAACGGGCCTGCTCACGATTTACGACATGTGCAAAGCGGTCGATCGCGGCATGCGCATCGAGAACATCTGCCTCCTCGAGAAAAAAGGCGGCAAGTCGGGGCATTGGGTCAGGGGCAAGTCTGTTCTTGGGACATAAGGCGCTGACGACCGAACCTCGCCCCCCCCCTAGCGATGAAATGTACTTATGGCCGGTGAACTAAAATCAATGCGAAGCACTCCTAAACGTGTGGACATTGGGCGCAGTTAGTGGCTAGTATTAGGCGTTTTCCGACCTACCCGGTGCGTTGCAAACTCGAGGCGTAAGCCCTGCCGAACACATTATTTGAAGGAGGATCGATGAATCAACTGCGCAGAACATTTCTCAAATTCTCGGGCGCGGCGCTGGCCGTCGGCGCCGGCCTGCTCAAAAGCGGCGCGGCACTCGCCGCGACCTGGAACAAAACCGCTTTCGAATCGAAGGCGGTCGCCGACGCGGTGAAAAGTCTCGGCGCCGCCAACCTGATCGACAGCAAGGACATCATCATCACCGCCCCGGACATTGCCGAAAACGGCGCGGTGGTGCCAATAGCGGTGACCAGCAAGATACCCAACACCCAGAGCATTTCGATTATCGCCGAAAAAAACCCGTTTCCGCTGAGCTCCACTCATGACGTAGCGAACGGTGGCGAAGGTTACGTTTCGATCCGGCTCAAAATGGGCCAGACCTCGAACGTGCGCGCGGTCGTCAAGGCCGACGGCAAGTACTACACTGCCGTCAAGGAAGTCAAAATCACCATCGGCGGTTGCGGTTGATCGGCCGCCAAATCGCGCCGCAACCACCCCGCCCGAACGCGTAAGAAAGGAACCCCGTTATGGCCGAACCGATGAAGATTCGCGCGACGCTGCAGGCCGACGTCGCGGACGTGCGCATCCTGATTCAGCACCCGATGGAAACCGGCCAACGCAAGGACGCCAAGGGCGACGTCGTACCCATGCATTTCATCCAGAGCGTGGTGGTCACCCACAACGCCAATATCGTGCTCGACGTGCAGTGGAGCCAGGCGATTTCGCGCAACCCGTTTCTCGGCCTGCGCGTCAAAGGCGCCAAGCTCGGCGACAAGATCAGCGTCACCTGGACCGACAACAAAGGCGACAAGCGCACCGACGAAGTTGCGGTGGCCGCGCCGTCGTAGTCCGGCATTGCCTGCATACTGAAAACTACCGGAGGAGGTCTCATCATGTTCAAAGTCCGCCGCAGGATCGCTGCGATCGTGCTGGCTTGCGCCAGCACGGCCGTGCTGGCACAAGCCGGCAATGTCGACCCGCTGGCGGTCGGGCGACAGATGCTCGCCGAGGACAATCCAGGCGACCTGTGGGTAGACAGGGGCAAGAACCTGTTTTACGCGAAACGCGGCCCCAGGAGCGCGTCATTGGAGCAGTGCGATTTCGGGATGGGCCCGGGCAAGCTTGAAGGCGCGACCACCCGGCTCCCACGCTATTTCCCGGACACCGACAAGGTGCAGGACCTGGAGTCGAGGTTGCTCACCTGCATGGTTCAACTGCAAGGGTTCAAGCGCGAAGACATCGTCAAGGGGGCAATCAGTCCCGCGGGCAGCAGCGGCTCCGATATGGAAGCCCTGGCGCTTTACATCACGTCCCGGTCGAACGGGATGAAGATGAACGTCGCGCTAAGCCATCAGAAAGAAAAGGACATGTACAAGGCCGGTGAGTACCTGTACTTCCGGCGCAGCGGTCAGACGGACTTCGCGTGTATTCAGTGCCACGGCGAATCGGACAAGCGCATACGCCTGCAGGACCTCGTGAACATGACCGACAAGAAGCAAATACAGGGAACCGTCTCGACCTTCCCCGCGTACCGCGGCGCGCATTTCGTGGTCCGCACCATGCAGTGGCGGCTCTACGACTGCTTCTGGCAGATGCGGCTGCCCGAATTAACCTATACGTCGGATACGTCAATCGCATTGACGTCGTATCTCCACTATCAAGGCAACGGGGCCGTGATCCAGGTGCCCGGATTCAAGCGCTGAGAAAGAGAGGGCTATATGAGAAAAGCATGGTTGAGATGGACGCTGCTTGGCGCCCCGGCGCTGATTGCCGCGGGCTGTGCGACTTATCCCGATCAGGCGACCACGCGCCAGTTTGCGGAGAAAATGGTGAGCGAAGATTTTTCCGCGCCGACGCCGGCCTTGCTCAAGCGCCTCGCGCAGGACAAATCGCAACAGATATGCAGCAAGATCGGGGGGGCGGCGCTGACGCCCGCGGAAACCGACGAAGTGCTCAAGCTGGCGCGCGCCTCGATCAAATATCCAGCATCCGGGAAGCTCGTGGGAGACTGGAAGGCGGGCGACAGGCTCGCGCATGACGGCGCCGGCGACCGTATCCAGGGCGGAAAGCTCGAGCAGCGCAAGGAAAACGGCGGGCTCTGCCAGAACTGCCATGCGCTCGCGCCCGCAGAGATAAACGTGGGCAATGTCGGACCGAGCCTGACCGGCTACGGCGCGCAGCGCGGGAATTCCGAGGCAATGGCGAAATACACGTACGAGAAAATCTACAACGCGTGGGCCTACTTCCCGTGCTCCAACATGCCGCGCCTTGGCGCCACCGGCCACCTCACGCCGGAACAGGTCGCTCACATGGTGGCGTATCTGATCGATCCGCAGTCTCCGGTCAATCGCAAGTAAGCGCGCGGGACGGGCCGTGAAGCAGGCCTGGAGCAATCCGGGCCTGCTTTTTTTTTGGAGAACACATTATGTCGATGTCCCGGCGCGAATTCCTGCACACGCTGGCGGTTGCAACAGCCGCTGGCTTCCCGTTTGCCGACAGCGCGCGCGCCGCCACCGCGATCAATGGCTTCTATGATCTGCACGGCTTTGGCAACAATGTAACGCTGATGCATTTCACCGACTGTCACGCGCAGCTGCTGCCAACCTACTTCCGCGAGCCCAACGTCAATATCGGCATCGGCGACATGGCGGGCAGGCCGCCACACCTGGTCGGGGAAGCGTTGCTCAAGCACTACCGGATCACTCCGAATTCGCAGCTTGCCCACGCCCACACCCATCTCGATTTCGAGCACGCCGCCCACACCTTCGGCAAGGTCGGCGGCTTCGCGCATCTCGCGACGCTGGTGAAAAAAGTGCGCGCGCAGCGCCCGGGCGCGCTGCTGCTCGACGGTGGTGATACCTGGCAGGGCTCGGCCACCGCGCTGTGGACCAAGGGCGAGGACATGGTACAGGCGGCGAAACTGCTCGGCGTGGATCTCATGACCGGCCACTGGGAGTTCACGCTCGGCGCCGAGCGCGTCAAGCAGCTCGTCGACCACCAACTCAAGGGCAGGATCGAGTTCCTCGCGCAGAACGTGAAAACCGCCGACTTCGGCGACCCGGTGTTCGCGTCGTGGGTGATGCGCGAAATCAACGGCGTGCCGGTGGCGATCATCGGCCAGGCGTTTCCGTACATGCCAATCGCCAACCCGCGCTATATGGTGCCGGACTGGACGTTCGGCATCCAGGAAGAGGGGATGCAAGAAACCGTCGACGAAGCCCGCGCCAAAGGCGCGCACGCCGTGGTGCTGCTGTCGCACAACGGCATGGATGTCGATCTGAAGATGGCAAGCCGCATCACCGGCATCGACGTCATCCTCGGCGGCCACACCCATGATGCAGTGCCCGACCCGATGCCCGTCAAAAACCGCAACGGCACGACGCTGGTGACTAACGCCGGCTGCAACGGAAAATTCCTCGCCGTGCTCGACCTTGACGTGAAGAACAAGCATGTCGCCGGCTATCAGTACCGTCTGCTGCCGGTGTTTTCGAACCTGCTCGAGCCCGACCGCGAAATGGCGCAGCTCATCCGAGAGGTGCGCGCGCCCTACGAGAAGCAACTCGCGGAAACGCTCGCGATCAGCGAAGGCCTGCTCTACCGCCGCGGCAACTTCAACGGCACGTTCGACCAGATGATCCTCGACGCGCTGATGGAAGTGAAAAGTGCTGAAATCGCGTTTTCGCCCGGCTTCCGCTGGGGCACTACCATTCTGCCCGGCCAGCCGATTACGATGGAACACCTGATGGACCAGACCGCGATCACCTACCCCTACACCACGCTCACCGAAATGACCGGCGCGACCATCAAGGAAATCCTCGAAGACGTGTGCGACAATCTGTTCAACCCCGACCCCTACAAGCAGCAGGGCGGCGACATGGCGCGCATCGGCGGCATGCGCTACACGTGCGACCCGACCGCGGCGCGGGACCGCCGCATCAGCAACATGATGTTGCACGGCAAACCGATTGACGCCAGCCGGAAGTACAAGGTCGCCAGCTGGGCGCCGGTCGCCGAGGGCGCCTCCGGCCAGCCGATCTGGGAGGTCATGGCTGCCTATCTGCGCAGCAAGAAAGTGATTCGCCCGCCCGAACTCAATTTGCCGCAACTGTCTGGCGTCAGGGGCAACCCGGGCATCGCCTAGCACACCGCAATCCGGATGAGCTGGCGAGTCCCTATCCGCGGCGCTGGGAATCTATCGACGGGTTCGACGCGCAAGCTGCGATACTAGACTTAATGCCGGCATTCCGCGGGCAGATATTTCCACGTTGCCGATGTATTGCCGTTTCCGCAATCCCAATTGATGCGTTGTCCCGTAAGAGTCGGCGTCAGCACCACCGTTACATCAGTGCCGAGGGTTACGTTGTTGCCCAAGATGGTAATTACGCCGGTGTTGGTGACCAAGCCGCCCGCAACGCGGCCGCCGGTGGCCACGGTCAGTCCAATGCCTGCACTGGCAATGGTGCTGTCGGACACTGCCTTTTCGGTGACGCCGACGCGGAAACTGCTCGCCGCGATCAGCAGTTCCGAAGCCTTGCTGCGTATCGTATAGGTGTTATAAACCGGCAGTGCAATCGCGGCCAGGATGCCGATAATCGCGACCACAATCATCAGTTCGATGAGAGTGAAGCCTTTGTGTATTTTTCTTAACATGACTACCCCAGCAGCGTTTACGCGACACGTTATTAGTCACCGCAACCCTCGTGCGCTTGCGTTGCGCAAACTCCGCCCCAGGCGGGGCCGAAAAAAAACAGCCCCTCGCAAGGAGGGGCTGCCGATAGGAGCTGAATCTATGCGTTGAAACTTGCAGATCCAGTCTTAGTGACGGCATTCCGCTGGCACGTACTTCCATTGATTCGACGTGGTGTTGGTCGAGCACTGCCACGCAATACGGCCGCCGGCGCCGAGCGACGGAGTCAATACAATCGAGACGGCCGTGCCGAGGGAGGCCGCGGTGCCGGCTACCATTATCAGGCCCGCATCGGAAACCGAACCGCCGGAGACGCGCCCCCCCGTGCTTACGGTCAGTCCCAAGCCGGAACTTGACATGGTACCGTCGGACGCCGACTTCTCAGCCACGGTGGTTTTGAAACCACTTGCCGCCAGCACTATTTCCGACACTTTGGCACGGATCGTGTAGTCCTGATACGCCGGCAACGCAACCGCCGCCAGAATACCGATGATCGCCACGACGATCATCAATTCGATCAGGGTAAAACCCCGTTGGATACGCTTCATTAAAATCTCCTTGAAAAGTTACAAACGCCAAAACAAGAATTCTAGAACTTGCCTATGCGCTAGCAGCAAGTTCCATACCAGACTGGTTCGCCCAGCCCCAACAGGTGAAAATGGTCGGTGCCGCGCAT
>JANNPG010000291.1:0-3367 GCA_031399805.1 Betaproteobacteria bacterium
GGCTTCGATTGCACTGTGGGGGATGATAACGACGCGTTCGGCGTCACGCTACCGGCGGGCCTGAAGATCACTTCCGTTACCTTGGACGTGAGCAATTTCGCGGCCAACAACCGCGAAGGTCGTGCCCGGGAATTCACCGCTTTCCCGGTAGATTTCAATACTGGGTTCGCTGCAGACGGTCTGCTCAACCTGTTCAGCGGCGATGCGGGGGGGCCTGGTAGCCTGGTTTTTCAAGCCTTCGCTTCCTTTATTCAATCCGGGTCGGCCTCGGCTTCATACAACTACGTCTGGTCCATCACCGTCTCAAGCGTTCAGACCGGTCAAGTGCCCGAGCCGGGCACGCTGATGCTGTTTGGCGCCGCGCTCGCCGGACTCGGCTGGGCGCGTCGGCGCAAGTCTTGAGCAAGCGGGTTCCGTCGATCCCCACGAACCCCGCTTCGGCGGGGCTTTTTCCCACGGGACTCCTGCCAGCGCGCTCGAGTTCAAAGACGAGCGACGTGATGTCGAGATGGGTGCGCACGGGTTCGCGGATGCGCAGCAGTTCCTCGGGGTAGTCGCGTTCCACCATGCTGAGAAAACCACGCAGGCTTTGATTTTCGGTTTCCCCGGCGCTATTCGTCATCGCCGATCCCCCTTCGCATGGTTGCGGTGTGCCGGACAATAGCACGCGGTTTCCGGAGTAGCAAAATGATGTGCCCCGTTGTTGTTTCAGCGCTGTCCGGCGCTCAGCGGCCGAGCAGGGCGCGGCAAAAGGTCTTGATGCGGTCCCACAGAACCGAGAAGATGAGCGAGCCTGCGTCAAGTTCGGGAACTGACGCCTCGGCAGCGTGACCGGCGTTTGCGCCGCCCGCGCTTTGATTGAGGCGTGCTTGCAGGTTGCGGGCGAAGGATTCGGTCATGCGCCTGGCGATGTCCTCGACGAGGCTCGACCGGCTGAATTGCGCGAGCGGGCCGGTGAGCGTGAAACCGACTTCGAGGTCGACGCGGGTCGCCGCGCCGCTTTTTTCCTCGACAAGGACGTATCGAATCTCGCCGCGAGTCATCGAACTCGAACGCGTATCCCGCGCGCTGCCGTGGATTTTTCCCGTATGGTTCGACGCATCGCGCACGACGTCGGCCGCGCCTTCGAATTCCGCGGTGATCGGCCCGACCTTGATGCGGATTCTGGGTTCGACGTGATCATCCGTCGGCGGGCCGAGGAGCGAGGTGCCCGGCAGACAGGTCGTAACCTCGCCCAGGCGGCCGAAAAAATCCCACACTTTTTTGCGCGCATGATCGACGCTGAAGGATAGCTGCAGCGTTGTTTGCGGTTTGCCCATCGCGGGCGCAGCGGTGCGGCTTGCCGCAGTGGACCGTTGCGCATTACCGGCTGGCGCGTCCGCAGCCGTCAGCGCCACCGTTTGCGCAGTGGGCGAGTCACCCGCTGATGTCGGCTGCGCATGGCCCGAACCGGCGGGCCCGAGCGCGGTCGTTGCATTGACCGGCGACGCCAGGCCCTTGGCCTTGCGCTCGGCGATGACGCGCTGGATCGCGCGTACGATGCCGACGTAACCCGTGCAGCGGCACAGGTTGCCGCTCATCGCCACCCGAATATCATGCTCGCCGGCGTCCGGCATGCGCATGACGGTGTCGCGGGCCGATGCCAGCATGCCCGGCGTGCAATAACCGCATTGCAGCGCATGCTCGCGCGAGAACGCGTCGCGTAACGCGCGCATGATCTCGTCGTCGTCGAACCCTTCGATGGTCGTGATGCTCGCGCCATCGCATGCAACGGCGAGGGTTATGCAGGAGCGCGCCGGCACGCCGTCGATGAACAGCGTGCACGCGCCGCACACGCCGTGCTCGCAGCCGAGGTGGGTGCCGGTGAGGTTGAGCGTGTCGCGCAGGAAATCGGCCAGATGCGTCCGCGGCTCCACGTGCGCCGAGACCGCTTTTCCGTTGACGGTCACGTTGATCGACTTCATGCGAGGCCGGCGCGTTCAATCGCGCGCTTCAATGCGACGACGTGAATCTGGTTGTCGATGGGATCGGTCATTCCCGCGGCGCTGAGCGCGCGCGCGGCAGCTCCCGGATCGAAGGCGGCCGGACCTCCTGCGCTTAGCTTGCCGCCAAACAGAGATGCCGCATCCGGGAGGACAATCGGCCGGGACTCCATCGCGCCGAACACGGCGCGGAACACGGCGCGTTCCGGGTCATGGAGAACCGCGCCGATGGCCTGCGCCAACTCGCCGGTCTTGCGGCAAATCTTGTAAAAGCCCCAGCGCGCGCGCGCCGACAGGCGGGGGATGCGCACGGCTTCAAGGATTTCCCCCGGTCCGAGCGCCACCTCGAAAGCGCCGGTCACGAAGTCCTCGATCGCGAGACTGCGCTCGCCTGCCGGACCGCGCAGCATCACTTCAGCGCCGATGGCCGCCAGGCTCGCGACCCAATCGGCGGATGGGTCGGCGTGGGCGAGGCTGCCGCCCAGCGTGCCCCGATTGCGCACGGCCCGGTAGGCAATGCCGAGTGCTACGCCCGGCAGCGCCCCGCCGGTCACGTCGGGCACGCGCCCGTCCTCGATGTCGGCGTGGGTCACGCAGGCGCCGACGATGATCGCCGCGGCGTTCTCTTCGACGCGCTTGAGTTCGGGAATGCCGGTGATGTCCACCAGCAAGTCAGGTTGCGCCAGACGCAGATTGAGCATGGGGCCGAGCGATTGTCCGCCCGCCAGAATCTTGACGGCGATATCTTCGCGCTGCGTGAGCGCGATTACTCCGGCCAGATCGGCCGGGCGCACGTAATCGAAACGCGACGGTTTCATGAACCCAAAAACGGCAATTGAGCCGCCGATAGATTCTTTTCAATACCCCCTTGAGGGGTACGCCGATGAACGCCGATGAACCCGTGTCTTTCGGGCGCTGACTGATTCAGCTTGTGGGCGATGGGCATGAACCATTGCACCGCTTTGCTTTCTTTTCGGCGTTCGATCCTCACCCCCCGACCCCTCTCCACGAGTGGAGAGGGGAGGCTCGAGATTCCCTTCTCCTGGGGGAGAAGGGCATGGGATGAGGGCTGGGCGTTCATCGGCGGCTCATCGTTTTTCTAGGTTGAATGGTTTTTCGCGTTGCCGTGCCGCGGTGGAGATGCCGGTGCATGGGTCGCTGCGGAGATTGCCATCAGGACGCGTCGTGGCGTGAGCGGGGATTGCAGGAGTTCGGCGGCCGCGAGCGGGCGCAGCGCGTCGTTTACCGCGTTGGTGATGGCGGCGGGCGGCGCGATCGCGCCGCCTTCGCCGATGCCCTTCACACCGAATTCCGTGTAGGGCGACAGGGTTTCCATATGGATGATGCGCACGTTCGGAACCTCGGTCGGCCCGGGCAGGAGATAA
>JANNPG010000325.1:0-4417 GCA_031399805.1 Betaproteobacteria bacterium
CGCACGCTGGAACGCTTCGATGCCCATCTGGCCGACCAGATGCGTCGCGTTGTCGACGTCGGCCTCGGTCAATGCGCCGATTTCTCCGAGCGGCACCACGCGCTTCGCGCGGATCGCCTGCTTGACGACGTCGCGCGGCATGTCGGCGGAGATCGAAGCGAGGCGGAAATGCAGTCCGTCGCGGCGCGCGATCTCGCGCACCATGTCGAGCGTCGCGGCGAGGTGCGGTGCCGCGCCGGCGCTGCCGGCGGTGCCGATCAGAAGAGGAATATTCAGCTTGTGCGCGCCATGCAGGCACTTGGCGAGATCGACGCGCACCATGGTGTCGGACTGCGCCATCTTGCCCGCGCCGAGGTAGTAGGGGCCTGGATCGATCGACCCCATGTCGGCGCCGATCAGGTGCGGTTTGCGCTCGAGCCCGGCGTTGAATGCCGGATCCGGAATGCCGTAACCGAGCTGTCCGGACGCGGCCATGACACGCAGCGGTTTCAATCCGCCGCTGCCGGCGACGCTCTGCCGCAGACGTTCGATCGCGGTCGTCATAACTCCACCGCCAGCATCGGCCCATGCTGCTGCGCGCCGTAAACGTCGCTGTCGCCGGGGTCCCCGGAGACGATGCTGCGCGGCATCACGATTTTGATGGCGAGCGCGGGCGGATACGGCAGGACCTGGACTTTGGCGGGCGGCTGCGAGTAAAGCTTCGCGATCGCGGCGGGGGTGAGTGCCTTCGAGGCGCACGCGAGCTTGAAGCCGGCCTCGTCGTTAAACAGCAGGTCCAGCGTGAGAACAGTCGGCCCCGCGTTTTTGCTGCGGATGACTTTGGCGATATCGACGAGTTTCACAGCGGTGGTTCTTTCCGTGGAAGTCCAGTCGTGCGGGCGATGTCTGGCTAGAAACAGGTTCGGAGATTTTTTATGGGGAGGGTCTCCGTAAGACGTATATTACACGCGAAAAAGGGCATCGGTTAAACTATGGCCACAACAAATTTCAGGAGGACAACATGCTGCGCATTTACGGTTCCGCAATTTCCCGCGCGTTGCGCGTGCTCTGGATGGCGGGCGAACTCAAACTTGCCTACGACCACAAAGACTGGCTGCCCCGCTCGCAACAAACCCGCACGCCGGAATTTTTCAAGATCAATCCCAACGGCTGCGTGCCGGTGATCGACGATGACGGGTTCGTGCTGTCGGAATCGATGGCGATCAACTTGTACCTCGCGAAAAAACACAAGAGCGCTTTGTACCCCGCTGATGCGAAGAACGAAGCGCTTGCCTGGCAATGGAGTCTGTGGGAGACCGATCGCCTCGACCGCCAGATTGTCGAGTATGTCCGGCATACTTCGGCGTTGCCCGCAGCCGAGCGCAAACAGGAAGTCGCGGAAAAGTCCTGGAACGAAGTCGTGCCGGCGCTCGACGTGCTGGAGACCGCCCTGACGAAATCCAAGTGGCTCGCCGGTCCCGGATTTTCAGTCGCCGACCTGAATGTCGCCGGCGCGCTCTATCGCGCGCTGACGCTCGATCTCGCGAAGTGGCCGCATGTGCAGAAATGGCTCAATACCTGCTGGGCGCGCCCGGCGGCGAAGAAGGCGCGCGCGATGCGGGAGAACTAAACGCCCCCCGGGGCAGCCCGCGAGCCGGCGTCCTTCGGCGAAGTCAACGACCGTGCGCTGCCGGGCGCCTCGATCGCGTCCTGACTTCCGATTACCGGAATTTCTTTAGCGTAATCATGCGGGCCGATCGGAATTTTTCTTCGCCTGGCCCAGCAACTGTCCGAGCAGGTCGATCGGCACCGGGAACACGATGGTCGAACTCTTGTCGCCGGCAATGCTGCCGAGGGTTTGCAGATAGCGCAATTGCATCGCCTCCGGCTGCCGCGCCAGCATCTGCGCCGCCTGCAGGAGTTTTTCCGACGCCTGCAGTTCGCCTTCGGCGTGTATCACCTTGGCGCGCCGCGTGCGTTCAGCCTCCGCCTGCTGCGCGATGGCGCGCACCATCGACGGGTCGATGTCGACGTGCTTGATCTCGACGGTCGCCACCTTGATGCCCCACGCGTCGGTCTGCAGGTCGAGAATTTTCTGAATGTCGAGATTGAGCTTGTCGCGTTCCGCCAGCATCTCGTCGAGTTCGTGCTTGCCGAGCACCGCGCGCAACGTGGTCTGCGCGAGCTGGCTCGTCGCCTCGAGATAGTTCTCGACCTGGATGATGGCTTTTTGCGGGTCCATCACGCGGAAGTAAACCACCGCATTGACTTTCACCGACACGTTGTCGCGCGAAATCACATCCTGGCTCGGCACGTCCATCACGATCGTGCGCAGATCGACGCGCACCATCTGCTGGATCCCCGGAATGACGAGGATCAGTCCCGGCCCCTTGACCTTCCAGAAGCGCCCGAGCATGAACACGACCCCGCGCTCGTACTCGCGCAGGATGCGCAGCGCCGAGGCCACTACGATAATGACCACTATCAATATGCTGCCGATGCCGAAATCCCATGCCATGATTCGTCTCCTTTAATTGTTCTTAGTGTCCGGTTCAACGCTCAGGACGAGCCCGTCGATGCGCGTGACGCGTACTTTCTGCCCGCGGGCGAGCGGGGCACCGCCCACCACGCGCCATATCTCGCCGTGCACGCGCGCCCAGCCCTCGGTCTTCAGATCGTCGAGCATCTCGCCCGCCGCGCCGATGATTTCCTCACGACCGCTCACCACCGGGCGCGCATGGGTGCGCACGGCCAGCGTGACCATGGCAAATACGATAACGGCGCTGGTGAGCGCGAGCGCGACGATGAAAGGCAGGGGCACGGCGTAATTGGCGGCGGTTTGCGGATCGAACAGGATCACCGCGCCGATGATCAGCGCGAGCGTGCCGCCGATGCCGAGCGCGCCGAAACTCGGCACGAACGCCTCGGCGACGATAAACGCGAGTCCGAGCAGGATCAGCGCGAGCCCCGCGTAATTGATGGGCAGCAGCTGGAGAGCGTAGAGCGCGAGCAGCATGCATATTCCGCCAATCACGCCCGGCGCCACAAAACCCGGATTCGCAAACTCGAAGAACAGCCCGTAAACGCCGATCATCATCAGGATCAGCGCAACGCTGGGATCGGTGATCACCGCCAGCAGTTCGTTGCGCCAGTCCGGGGCGAGCGTGATCGTTTCCGCGCCCGCCGTATCCAGCGTGCGCTCGACACCCTGCACCGTCACTTTTCTGCCGTTCACCTGCTTGAGGAGATCCGGCACGTCCTGCGCGATAACATCGATAACCTTGAGTTTTTTCGCCTCCTCCGCCGACAAGCTGACCGCTTCGCGCACCGCTTTCTCGCCCCATTCGCTGTTGCGCCCGCGCAGCTGCGCGAGACCGCGGATGTACGCCGCCGCGTCGTGCACCTGCTTGCGCGTCATCGCGTCCTTGCTCGGCAGGATCTCTTTGTCGGCGCCCTTGGCGGGCGCGGATTTTGCCGCTTTGCCGTCCGGCGCGGATTTGTCTTTGGGTTCCGGTCCGCGCTCGGAGCCGATGCCGATTTGCACCGGCGTCGCGGCCCCGAGGTTGGTCGCGGGAGCCATCGCCGCGATATGGCTCGCATAAAGTATGTAGGTGCCGGCGCTCGCCGCGCGCGCGCCGCCCGGCGCGACGAAAGTCGCCACCGGCACCGGCGCCGCGAGTATCTCCTTGATGATGCTGCGCATCGATTTGTCGAGACCGCCCGGCGTATCGATGCGCAGGATCACCAATCCCGCATTCTGCTCCGCAGCCTTTTGGATGCCGCGCACGACGTAATCTGCGGTCGCCGGACTCACTGCGCCGTCCAGGGTCAAAAGCACGACCGGCGCCGGCGCCGCAACGGCGCTGTTCAGCCCGAGCGCCAGACCGGATAACGTTGCCGCAAGGCAAACCAGCGCCGTGGCGAGAAATTTCGCCGGCCGGTTGTGAGTAATGCGTGATGGGCGGTACAGCATGTAAATTGGATACCCCGAGCCTGCCGCGGTTGCACTTCCATACCTATATTAATCGGTTAACGGCGTGACGGGGGAATCCGAATGTAGTGGCGCGAAGCGGCGGTTATGCGCGCGGATTTCGAGGGTGGCCATGCCTGCACCGCGATCGCGAAAGCCGAATCGAAACAAGGCCTGGTCTGCCCCCGGCCAGCAATGACGAACGCTCGATGGCAGGTCCCCGTGGTCTCGCGGACGCGGCACACCTGCGAAACGATGGCATCATATAAGACAAGGTGAAGAATTGCCGTGAAAGGGCAGCATATGAGTAGCGCACCAAGCTTCGCAAGCGCCGTGCTCGAAGTCGGCGACGCGGTGGAGGCCAACGAACTCTTCCAGCGCAATGGCTGGACGGACGGGTTGCCCGTGATCCCGCCAACCGAGGACGCGGTCGCCCGCTTCCTCGATGCGGCGATGCTGGGTGCGGCT
>JANNPG010000356.1:0-23703 GCA_031399805.1 Betaproteobacteria bacterium
CCACAGCTTGCCGCCGCGAATCTGAAAGAGTTGGCCGCACTGGCGGCGGCAAAACCGAATATCATCAGTTTTGGCTACGGTTCCGTATCCGGTCAGTTGACGGGAGAACTATTCAAGCAGATCACGGGCACCAAGCTGCTCGGTGTGCCCTACAAAGGCGCGGGACCCGCCATCCTTGATGTCGCCAGCGGTCGCGTCGACCTGGTGTTCGCGAGTCCGCCGTCTTCGATCCCGCTGATCAAAGCCGGCAAGTTGCGCGGGCTGGCAGTCATCGGGCCCAAGCGACTCGCAGCTCTGCCCGACGTGCTTAGCTCACGGGAATCAGGATTCCCCGAGTTCGAAGTCGATGCCTGGTACGCAATAGCTGCCCCCGCAAACACGCCGAAACAGATCGTCACGCGGCTGAACACGGAGATCAAGCGTGTTTTGCAAATGCCGTCGGTAACGGATGTGCTGTTGGGGGAAGGCCTCGAAGCCAGGACAAATTCCCCGGAAGAGTTGGCGAATTACGCCAGATCGGAATACGTGCGCTGGGGAAAGATTGTGAAAGCAGCGGGCCTGAAGCCCGAGTAAAGGCATTCGTGACAACATAGGCAGGGCTTCGTGGCCAGGGATGCAAAAGAGATGGATACCACTACTGAACGACTCGCAAATTTCGCGACAGAGATGCGTTTTGACCTTCTGTCCGAGGAGACCGTCCATGAATGCAAGCGACGGCTGATCGATACGATTGCCAGCGCCATGGCGGGATACAACGATCCTGTCTGCCGGAAGGCGCGCGGCATGGCGCAGAAGCGGCCGAGCGAACCCGCTGCCAGCATATGGGGCAGTAATTTCAGGGCAGCGCCCGAAATGGCTGCATTTGCAAACGGCGTGATGTTGCGCTTCATGGATATCAGCGACACCTACGTCGGCAAAAGCCGCGGGCACCCCAGCGATGTGATGTCCGGCATCCTGGCGGTTGGAGAGACGGCGCGCGCGGACGGGCGGTCCGTTATCAATGCGATCACGCTCGCGTACGACGTTTACTGCAGCTTCATCGATGCGATAGAGATCAACCAGAAAGGCTGGGACCAGCCGGTTTATGGAGTGCTGGCATCGGTGCTGGGCGTCGGCAAGCTGCTCGGGCTGTCGCGCGAGCAGATGCACAACGCGGTTTCCCTGGCGCTGGCACCCAACATGGCCCTCGCGCAAAGCCGGTCGGGAGCGCTGTCGAACTGGAAAGGATGCGCCGGGGCCAATGCGGCAAGGAATGGCGTCTTCGCCGCGCTGCTGGCGGAAGAGGGCTTTACCGGCCCGACCGCGGTATTCGAAGGCGTCGGCGGACTTTGGGAGGTGCTGGGCGAGTTTGACTGGCCGCTGCCGGATGCGCGCGGTCCGCACATGATCGCGCAAACGCATATCAAGACCCTGCCGATCTGCTTTCACGGTCAGGCCGCGGTGCTGGCTGCACTCGACCTCAAGCCGCGCATACGCGCCGACCTCATCCGCGAAGTGCACGTCGATACCTACGACATCGCGGTGCTGATGATGGCCAACGATGCCGGCCGCTGGGCGCCGAAAACACATGAGACTGCCGATCACAGCATGCCGTACGTGATTGCCATTGCGCTGCTCGACGGCGAAGTGACGGGCAGCTCGTTCAAGGAAAGCCGGCTGGTCGACCCGGCGGTTGTGAGCCTGATGCAGAAGATCAAAGTCAACGCGAGTGCCGATTTGTGCGCGTTGTATCCGGAGTCAGCGCCCAGCCGTCTGCGCGTGCGCATGGAGTCGGGCGACGTGCATACCGGCGAAGTGCGCTATCCCAAGGGCCACGCGAGAAATCCGCTCAGCGATGCCGAATTGAACAACAAGTTTCGGCGCATTTTCAAAGAGCAGGGACGCACCGCGCAATGCGATGCAGCGTTGCAGGCATTGTGGGCAGTCGACAAGGCCGGGGATATCGGCGACGTCCTCGGTTTGCTGCGCCCCGGCGACTCGTCGTCCGATTGAGGAGAAATTCATGCGGTCGCACTTTCAGCTTGTGTTCTTGGCAGGGGCTTTCGTCGTGGCCGCCCTTGGATCCACGGTCGCGACGTGCCAGTCCTATCCGACAAAACCCATCCGTCTCATCATCGGATATGAACCGGGGGGCGGTGCCGACAATGTCGCGCGCCTACTGGCCGCACCCATCTCGGATGCGCTCGGCCAGCAGATTGTCGTCGATAACCGCTCCGGTGCAAACGGTGTGGTCGCGGCCGAACTGGTGGCAAAAAGCCCGCGCGATGGCTATACGATCCATGTGGTGACGAGCAGCCATGTGACCAACCCGGCAGTGTATCCAAAGCTCGGCTACGACACGGTCAAGGACTTCACGGCTGTCAGCGAGATCGCCGACACTCCGCTGGTCATGGTGGTGCATCCCGCCATGAAAGCGTCGAACGTCGCGGAGTTCATCGCAGCCGCGAAAGTCAAACCGGAAGCGCTGTACGCCTCGGCAGGCCTGGGGAACATGACCCAGGTTGCCGCCGAGCTCTTTAGCATGATGGTGGGAATAAAGATGGTGCACGTGCCGTACAAGGGCAGCGGTCCGGCGATCATCGACCTTATCGCGGGGCGCGTTACGGTATATTTCCCGCCAATTCCTTCGGCGTTGCCACACATCCTGGCGGGCAGGCTCAAGCCACTTGCGGTAACGAGCGGCAGGCGTTCCACGACCGCACCTGCAGTTCCTACCCTTGCAGAGTCCGGTGTGGCCGGGTATGAAGCCGGGTCCTGGTATGGCTTGGTTGTGCCGGCAGGGACGCCATTGAGTATTGTCAATGTGCTGCATGCCGCCAGCGTGAAAGCGTTGCAGAGTCCCGTCATTC
This sequence comes from Betaproteobacteria bacterium, assembly GCA_031399805.1. GTDB lineage: Bacteria > Pseudomonadota > Gammaproteobacteria > Burkholderiales > SG8-41 > PALSA-1004. Next base: position 2,850 of record JANNPG010000356.1, read on the forward strand.
AGGAGCGTATGAAGGCGCAAGGTCTGGAATCGGTAGGCAGTTCACCCGCCGAGTTTGGTGCGAAGATCAAGCGTGACATCGAGAAATGGCGCCGGGTATTCAGAGAAGCAAATATTGTGATGCAGTAGTCGTAACGAAACTTGCGCGACAGCCATCAATGCGCACGGCGGCTGCGGGTTTCCGAAGGATCTCAAGAGCGTGGCTGGAGTGACATTGACTTGTGAATTGGCAAGCATTGCGAGCGATTGATTTAACAACGGCCTCGTTTTACAGCTAAGACTTTTAAACCGTAGGTCGAGTGTTCGATCTATTCATGCACTATAAAATGATTGAGGCCTGACCTGGGATTCCTTTGCGTCCTTCACATCCTTTGCGATTCAATCTATTTTGTTAGTACTAGATAACACGTATCCACTCACACGAGCTATGCCATGAGCAATACTCTGTTTCATTTTTCCTTCGGGGTGAACGACCTCGATCGCGCGCGTAAGTTCTACGGCGAGATGCTGCAATGTCCCGAGGGCCGCAAGCTCAAGGGGCGCGTCGACTTCAATTTCTTCGGCCACCACATCGTGGCGCATCTCGCGCCGGACGAGGTGGTCGGGGATAAGGGCCGGAAAATCGGTGGCGCACTGGCAACGCCGCTACGCCATTTCGGTGTCGTAATGATGCTTGAGGATTTCCAGAAAACCGCGGCACGGATGGAACAGCAGAAGGCGGATTGGATCAACAAGCCCAGCGTCACGCAAAAAGGCACGGTGCGCGAGCAGATGCTGATGACGGTAAGCGACGGTTGCGGCAACGCTATTGAGTTCAAAGGATTGCGCAGCATCGCCGACGTGTACGCGGTGCGGGAAAATGAAACTGGTTCTGCCTGATAAAAATCGCAAGCACGTTTAACCAGAGGAGGACTGGCAAGTGAAGAGGAAATTTACGCTACGCTTTGATGAATCGAAAGCGAGCTGGGTGCTAAAGCACGACGACACTGAGAAAATCGTGCGCACGTTCAAGTCAAAGGAAGAGGGTAGCCGGGCCGGGATTTTAAGAAAGACCTTGGGGCAGATGGGAGGAATAGTCGTTCTTAGAACCAAGACCGGTGTTTTCGACGAGGAGAGGGTATTCCCGGAGTTGCGTGGGTAAACCGATGAGGCTATTAAATAGCGTACGCTTACTCGACCTTGATGCCGGCTTCCTTCACGACCCTGACCCAGCGCTCGTAGTCGCCGCGGATGCGCTTGTCGAATTTCTCCGGCGTGCCGTTCGACGGCACCATGCCCTGGGCTTCGAGGTTCTTCTTCATCTCGGGTTCCTGCAGGAGCTTGTTCACCGTGTCGCTGAGTTTATCGATCACGGAACGCGGCGTGCCTTTCGGCGTCATCACGCCGAACCATAACTCGACTTCATAGCCGGGCAGCGTTTCCGCAAGAGTCGGCACTTCCGGCAGCGCATACCAGCGCTTGGCTGTAGTCACCGCGAGCGGCCGCAGCCTGCCGGTCTGGAAGTGTGGATAGGTGGGCAGCAGGCTGCCGACGATCAACTGGCACTGCCCCGCCAGCAGATCGGTCATCGCGGCGCCGGTACTCTTGTAGGGCACGGCGATCATCTTGATTTTGGCCATGTTCGCCATGAGTTCCGTCGCCAGATGGGTGAGGCTGCCCACGCCGGGACTCGCATAGATGAGCTGATCGGGCTTGGAGCGGGCGAGCGCGATCAGTTCCCTGGCGGTCTTGACCGGCAGCGACGGATGCACCGACAGCACGAACGGCGTGTAACCGACTTCGACTACGCCGATGATGGTGTTGATCGGATCGAACGCGGGTTTTTGTAATGCGGGCGTCGCCGAGAAGCTGCCCGACATAACGACGAGGGTATAGCCGTCCGGCGCTGACTTCGCGGCCATTTCGAGGCCGATCAGCCCGCCGGCGCCGCCGCGGTTGTCGACTATGAACTGCTGGCCGAGCCGCTCGGCGAGTTTCTGCGAAACCTGGCGCGCGGTGATGTCGCTGCCGCCGCCCGGCGCAAACGGTACGATCACGCGCACCGGCTTGTTCGGATAGTCCTGGGCTGCGGCGAGCGACGCGTGAAATAGCGTTGCCGCGACAAAAGCGCCGGTGATTGGGTGCAGGCTGAGCGTCATGACGTGTTTCCTCCGTTGGCATGCGGGCCGCGCGCCCGTCTGGTCGGCATTCTAACCTGCTGTCTGCGCTTTTACTTCGTCCAGTTTCCGGATATCTTCCCAACGGCCTTCCCTGGCGGGCTGCGCGCGCAATTCAGATTCCTGTTTTCTTTGCAGCATATCGGCAACGCTGGACGCGCCGCCGCCGACGGTCATGCTGCCGGCGCCCTGCGCCCCGGCAGCGGCGAGCGACAGCGCGACTGCAATGAGTGTTGCTGTGATTCGCCATTGGCATAAAAGCGTCAAAACGACGTGGGTGTTCTATAATTCAGGCGGGAGGGACTGTGTGCTAGCGAACATACAGCCGGGGATTTTTACTGTAACTTTTGTGCCATGTCGTAGTGCGGTCGCCTTGAAACGCGTTGCGTACGACACAGCGCGAACGGAATCATTTTTGTTCACGCTAATCTATTTGAGAAGGAGTTGCATATGATCTCATGGGCCGTAACATTCTTCGTCATCGCGCTGATTGCCGCCGTGCTGGGTTTCAGTGGCATCGCCGGCACCGCGGTAAATCTAGCTTGGATTTTCGCTGTCATCGGAATCATTCTCGCCCTCGTCTTTGGCGTAATGGGCCGTCGCCCGCCCGTCTAAGTTCGAAGGACCTGCGGCCGGCCGTCTGAGCAATAACCAGCGGTCGGCCGTGCTGCGTAAACACGGGGCAATATCAAATAGTACGCGGGAGAAAGCAATGCAACAGCAATTGACACAATCCGAAGTGGAATGGCTGCGTTGTCTTACGATCAGTCTCAAGCTGACTCCGGTATTGCCGGAGACCGTACGCCTGAAGCTTGAAGACGCGCGCCTTCTCGAGGCCAGATCGGGCAAGACTGTCATTACGGAAAGCGGCGCCGCCCTCCTGCGCCAGCGCACGGTGCAGGACCCATTGGTACTTGCGTACGTTTCGCCTTAGACGGGGACAAGCGGAGTACGCTTGTAGCCAGGTCAAACCCCAGGAATGGATGTCACTATGCACGGCGAGCACAACAAGCTACTCCATCAGGGACCAGCCATCGAACTCATCGCCCACGAATCGAAAGTGTCGATCGAGAGTGTGGCACGACTCTATGCAAACGAACTGGCCAAACTTGAGGTTGGTGCGCGCATTCGGGGCTTTCTTCCCATTTTCGCGATTAAAAAAGTTCGCGAAATGCCGCGTCAACGCAGTACTGCAAAGCGGCCCCTAGCGCAGCCAGATGGAAGATGGAATGGATGGATAGGAAAGGCGCCGAGTTCTCCTGGATAGGAAAGGTGCCGAGTTCTACTCGAGGAACCCGGATGGATGCACACCTGCTTATGCACCGGGCTTTGCCGGCGAGCAGACGCCAATTGAACTGCGCCGGCGGCGCTTTACTTTGGTGACGCCGCGCTTGAGCTGACCGCTTTTGAGCGCTCGAGGCCGAACATTTCCTCGCGCGACCACAAGGAAGCTCTTTAGCTATTCGCGCTTCGTCTCATGAAGGCGAGCAGCGACTTTTCCGCAGCGTGCAGCTTGCGGCCTCGGTAGGTAATCAATTCGTCAAGCGTATTAAAGTAGCTGCCAATCATCTTTCCGTTCTCGAAGCTATTGATGATCTCGGGACAGATATACGAACTGCGGCAGACCGCCGGTGTGTTACCGAGAATACGGGCGAATCCGGACGAGCATCTCGCACTATAATGATTATCACCTGCTATCGAAAATTGACCGTGCGCTGGCGTACGTAGGGAGCAACGTGTACCAACGTTCTTCCCTCCAGCGGGGTTTGCCGGCATTAATCTGCCCGAGCAGTGACGGCAGCCCGTCGAACGGGACCTGGATTTGCCCGCCGACCAGGTCGATGACCGCCGGGCCGCTGCCTTTATACGGAACGTGCGCGATGGGCGCGCCGGTGACCGACTTGAAAAGTTCACCCATCAGGTGCGGAGGTCCGCCGCTGCCCGACGACCCGAACAGCAGCGTGCCCGGCTTGGCCTAGGCGAGAGCGACGAACTCCTTGACCGTGTGCGCGGGCGCGACAGAGGCGACTTTGATCTTCTGCCGTCCCCGCGCGCGGAGTGCGATTCGGAGGCCGTCGCAGTCGGCGAGCGCTTTTACGCGCGTTTTTTTGAACATTATTCCGAACAAACGAAGCGGCATGCGGAGCAATTTGCGCACCGGAGAGCGGTAGAAACGACTCATCAACTGTAGCGCAATGTGATAACTGCCACCGGGTGCCGCGCCAGGCGCGCCGGTGCAAGGTGCGTGTGCCGCCGCACCGTTCCCGCGGATTTCCAAGCTCCCATTTCGCGCACTACGTTGAGCGGCTTCCCGTTCTGCACAATCCCGCTTGCCCCTGCCACGCGCTCGACTCACCAGAATTCAAGGACCAGCGTATGTCGTTGCGCCCGTTGGCTCCGCCGGCGTGCGCGCGTGTGCTTTCCGCAATGTCTGTACGGTAACGTACATAGTTTTAGATGATTCCCCTGTAATCTTGCGGCCGGAGGTGTGGTCAATGCTCAACCCTGTTAACTCGCAGCTCCAGACGGCAGGCCGATGTGATGTTCTGGTGATAGGCGGCGGGCCGGGCGGGGCGACGATCGCCGCCCTCCTGGCGGAGCGCGGACGCGATGTGGTATTGATCGAAAAAGCGAGGCACCCGCGTTTTCACATCGGGGAGTCGCTGCTGCCGCTCAATCTGCCGCTGTTCGAACGGCTCGGCGTGGATGAGGAAATCAAACGCATCGGCATGCCCAAATACGGCGCCGAGTTCGTATCGCCGTGGCACGCGCAGCCGGTTACTTTTGATTTTGCGAACGCAGTGGACAAGTCGCATCCCTACGCTTATCAGGTGCGGCGTTCGGAGTTCGACGATATTCTTTTTCGCAATGCCGTGCGCAAAGGCGCCACCGCAATCGAAGCCTGCCGTGCCACCGAAGTGAAATTTTATACCGATGGCGCGTCGGTATCGGTGCGGCAGGAAGACGGACAAGATATGCTGTGGCAAACGAAGTTCGTGGTCGACGCCTCCGGCCGCGACACCGTGCTGGCAAACCAGTTCGGCATCAAGCGCCGCAGCAGTAATAACAACAGCGCGGCGATTTTCGGGCATTTTTCCGGCGCCACGCGCCTGCCGGGCAAGGCAGCGGGCAATATCAGCCTGTTCTGGTTCGATCACGGCTGGTTCTGGTTTATCCCGCTGCACGATGGCGCCACCAGCGTCGGCGCGGTGTGCTGGCCCTATTACATGAAGTCGCGCCGGACCGACCCCGCAACGTTTTTCCTCGATACCATCGCGCTGTGTCCCGCGCTGGCCGAGCGCTTGCGCGATGCGACGCTCAGTTCCCCCGTCACGGCCACCGGCAATTACTCTTACGAGGTCAAGCGCGCGACGGGCCGCAATTACCTGCTGCTCGGCGATGCCTTTACGTTTATCGATCCGGTGTTTTCCACCGGTGTTCTCTTCGCCATGCAAAGCGCTTTTGCCGGGGCGGATACGGTCGAGACCTGTCTTGACAATGCGCACCACGCGTCCGCGGCATTGCAGGCGTTCGACCGCACCATGCGCCACGGCCCGAAAATTTTTTCCTGGTTCATCTACCGGATCACCACGCCGACGCTGCGCGATCTGTTTATGAGCCCGCGCAATTTCCGGTTGCAGGAAGCCGTGCTGTCGGTGCTCGCCGGCGATATCTTCCGCGGCACGCCGCTCGGACCCAGGTTGTTCGCGTTCAAGACTATTTACTATCTGAAAAATTTCCTCAATCCACGCAGAACCCTTGCCGCATGGAAAAAACGCAAACAGATCCTTGGCGAACCCAACGCCGCGACGACCGCGATCTAGTCGCGCCGGACGGGAGCGGAGCACCGCTGGCGCTCGGCTATCTGACGCGCGCAGAGTTCGTGGTCCATCAGGCAAGTCATCGAGGCAGGATGTTGGGGGCCGTCGCATTCGGTGCAGAGCGGCCGCCTGTCAGCGCGCCGGACTGCCCGTACGCGTGGGTTGAGATGCCGGTGCTGAACGGCGATTCTTCCATGTTCGAAGTCTGGACCAGCGCACAACCGGTGGTACGCGAAGACGCGGGCGAACTCGTCGCCGCGCGCAATGAAGACGTGCTCTTCGGTTGCCTGCAAATGAAGCTTGACCGCAGGCTCGATGCCGCGAGCTATCTCGCGTATACCCGGATTTTTGATTTCATCGACAGCCGGGGCTACGGCCACCTCATGCGGGTGTGGAATTATTTTCCGCGAATCACGGCCGACGCGGACGGCCTCGAGCGCTATGCGTGGTTCAATGTGGGCCGCCACGAGGCTTTTGCGGACACAGGCAGGGTGATCGGAACGGATACTCCCGCGGCGTGCGCACTCGGCAGCTGCGGCAACGACCTGATTATTTATTTTCTGGCCGCGAAACAGGCGGGGCGGCTGGTGGAGAATCCCCGCCAGACCAGCGCTTTTCATTATCCGGCGCAGTACGGGCCGCGCAGCCCCACGTTTGCGCGCGCGAGGCTTATGCAAACTGTGGGCAAACCGCTGCTGTTCGTTTCGGGTACCGCGAGTATTGTCGGCCATGAAACGCTGCACATCGGCAATGTGCCGGCGCAGGCGCGCGAAACGGTGGCTAATATTCAAGCCGTGTTAGCGCAGGCGCAACTTGCCGGGCTGGATACTTCAAGCGCGAATGCCAGTCTGCTGCTGAAAACGTATCTGCGGCATGCGGACGACCTGGCCATGGTTCGCGACTGTCTCACACAGGCGTTCGGCCCCGCAACCCATGTGCTGTATCTGCAAGCGGACATTTGCCGTGCGAATTTGCTGCTGGAAGTCGAGGCAGTGTGTCTGAACGTGTCCGCGCGCCTGCATAGTGTGCCGGCGGCATGCCTCTCAACCGTCCCTGATTGACCCATGCGCCACACCACGCTAGCGACCTGGCCCGCGTCCGGCCGCCGTACCAATCGAGTACTCGCGTGGCTCAAGCTTGCCTACGAGTGCCTGGTGCTCTACGGCGGGCTGTTGCTGTTCGGATCGTGTATCTTCGTCTGGAGCGTCGCCGCTACCGTACTTTACCCGTTGCTCCCGCGCACGCTCGGCTCACGGCTGGGCCAGTTCACCATCATGGCGCTCTTTCGCGGGTTTCTTGGCGTGCTGCAGGCGAGCGGAATCGTTAAATGCGACTTGAGCGCGCTGGACGCACTGCGCGACGAGGGCGCATTGATCATCGCGCCCAATCACCCTTCCATGCTGGATGCGGTGCTGGTGGTGTCGCGCCTGCCACGAGTCGTATGCATCATGAAAGCAGAAATCTGGGACAACCTGATCCTGGGCGGGGGCGCGCGTTTCGCGGCGTACATCCGCGATGACGTGCCTTTCACCATGATACGTACGGCCGCGGCGACAGTACGCGCCGGCAATCAGCTGCTGGTGTTTCCCGAGGGCACGCGCACGCGACCGCAGGCCGGCTATCACTGTAAGGGCGGCTTTGCCCTGATTGCCAAAACTGCCCGCGTTCCGGTACAGACGGTTTTCATCGAGACCAATTCGTTGTTTCTGAGCAAAGGCTGGCCGCTGTTTCGGAAGCCGGCGTTTCCGCTGATCTATCGCGCCAGACTGGGACGGCGCTTCGAGGTGAAACGGGACGCCAAAGCCCTGGTCACCGACGTCGAGCGTTATTACCGGGAAACGCTGGCAGCGGCGCCATCCGTTCACATCAACACGATTCAATAGCCAATGAAGGTTGCAGCATGATGGGCCCGCCCTGTTCGCATCTGATCCTCATTCCAAGCTACAACACCGGTCCGAAGGTTCTCGCCACCGTACGCGAGGCAAGGCACTACTGGCAGCCGGTATGGATCGTCATCGACGGCAGTACGGACGGCAGCGGCGAAGCATTGCAAGCCATGGCCGCCGCGGACCCCGGCCTGCGGGTGTTGGTGCTGCCGCACAATCAGGGTAAAGGCGCGGCAGTCCTACATGGTCTGCGCGAAGCCGCGGCGGCCGGCCATACCCACGTACTGACGATGGATGCTGACGGCCAGCATCCGGCGGCGCGGATTCCCGAGTTCATGGCGGTGTCCGGCGCGCATCCGCAGGCGGTGATTTTCGGCCTGCCGGTGTTCGATGCGAGCGCCCCGGCACTGCGCGTGCACGGCCGCAAACTCTCCAACGGATTGGCGAATCTGCAAACCCTGTGGCGGGGAATCGGCGACGCGCTATGCGGCTTTCGCGTGTATCCGGTGGTGCCGCTGCGCGACATCATGGAACGAAGCCGCTGGATGCGCCACTTCGACTTCGATCCGGAAGCCGCCGTGCGCCTGTGCTGGCGCGGCCTCAAGCCGATCAATCTGCCGGCGCCGGTGAAATATTTCAGCGCCGCGGAGGGCGGTGTTTCGCATTTCAATTACCTGCGCGACAATATGCTGCTGACGTGGATGAATCTGCGCCTGCTGCTGGAGTTTGCGCTGCGGTTGCCGTTGCTGCTGGGTCGCAAGGCCGGCCGCGGATTCGTCAGATCATCGCGCCGTTGATGGAAATGATTTGTCCGGAAATATATCCGGCGCGTTCGGACGCGAGGTAGGCCGCCAGATCGGCCACCTCGTCGGGGGTGCCGGCGCGTTTCATCGGCACGAGCTCGTCTATTATGGCTTTGGTGAATGCCGCTTTGCTCATGGACGATGCGATGATGCCCGGCGCGATCGCGTTCACCGTGATGCCGCGGCTGGCGAGTTCCAGCGCCAGCGATTTGGTCGCGCCGTGCAGGCCCGCCTTGGCGGCGGCGTAGTTGGCCTGGCCGCGGTTGCCGGTGAGTGCGGCGACCGACGACACGTTGACGATGCGCCCCCAGCGCGTGGCAATCATCGGCAGCAGCAGCGGTTGCGTCACGTTGAAAAATCCGTTCAGCGACACGGCGATTACCCGCGACCACTGGTCGGCCCGCATGCCCGGCATGACGGCGTCGTCGTGGATGCCCGCGTTATTGACGACGATCTGAATCGCGCCGTCGGCGAGCAATGTATGTAACGCGGCACCGGTCTGCGCGTGATCGGTAACATCGAACGCCACCGCCTGCGCGGAACCGCCGCCGGCGTTTATGTCGGCGCTCAAACTTTCCGCATGGTGCAGATTGGAGTTGGCATGCACGTAGACATGACAACCATCCGCCGCGAGCCGCCGGCAGATGGCCGCGCCGAGGGCTCCGCTGCCACCGGTGACCAGTGCTCGTTTCATACCTGGAACCGCCGATGGACGCCGATGAATGCCGATATGTCGAAAGGATTTATCGGGGCACAGCAAGACGCCGAGGCATCAGTCGGGTGAACAGGGCCGCTCATATATCACCTTGTACTATCTGCGTTAATCGGCGTCCATCGGCGGTTATCTGCTTTTCCCGGATTCATGGTACGTCTTCCATTGGATGTCTCATGTCGCCGCATTAAGCACCACGGTTGCGCGCCCGCTCAAGACTTCGACCGCGCCCACCCGCAGCGTGAATTGATAAATCACACGATTTTGATCGCCCATGAGTTGCGCGGCATCCACGCTGAGATCGCCGTCCAGATTATCGAGCCGGCTCGCGCGGCAGATGACATCCCGCAGGCTTACCAGATAGCCGGCCCGGGGCTTGCCGCCGACCATGCCGGCAAGCCCGCCATGCACCGCCATCGCCTGCGCCGCGTACTCGATCCCGCACACGGCAGCCAACTGTCCGCCGGCGCGCAGCGGGTTTTCAATGTCGCGGTGGGTACGGCTGACGCAGCATATATGTGTTGCATCCCACTGCACCACGCCGTCCAGCAGGCACATGGCCCCGGCGTGAGGAATCAGCCTAGCGATATCGGCTCTGGTCACTGCCACGGCGCCACCGCCACGCGTAAATGATTTTTCTCGCCATAGGCGAGGACGACAACCGCGCTGGCGCCGCGCGCGAGTGCCGCGAGCAACGGCAGGCAGCGCGCCACCGGCACGGCAGCCCGCAAGGCGTCGAGACCGGAATCCGTCATGCGCGTCGCACTTGCCTTTTCAGGCACAAAACTGATGTCGAGCGTGGCGAAGACATGCTCGGTCGCTTGCGGTGCCATCACCAGAGTCATGCCGAAACTTGCGCTGATCGGGCGCACCGCGTGCAATGGTTCGGGATAGGGCTGATCGTAGGCGATCAGCGCCACCGCCTTACCATCCACCGCGACTTGTGCCGCGGCGTCGAGCAGGCCTGCGGCAAAGCTCGCGTCGTGGCAGCACAGGCTGCTTGATGGCGCATGCGAGCGCGTTGCGATGCTCCAGTAGCCGGCTGGCGCGTTGTGCACCGAGTTATGGAAGCGTGTCGGGGAAATCTCCCGTTCCGGTGAGGCGAGCGTGGCGCAAATTTGGTGGAGGGTTTCGCCGTCGCCTGAGGAGGACGTAAACACGGTCGCCGTGGTTGCGGCGTCGCGCCCGGCGTGAATGAAGGCCGCGCACCCCGCGGCCAGCGCAAGCTTGACCGGCAGACCGGTGCGGCGCCGTTCCGCGGCGGGCAACAGGTCGCTGGCCGTCACGACCGTAGGCGTAGCTGCATAAGCCGCAGTGCCCGCCAGCAACGCACGGCTCGCCTGCCAACCGTCGAGCCCTGGGCCGAGCAGACCCACACCTTCGACGAATACGCGCATCAGCCGCCAGCCCCCAACACCAGACTGCAGTTGCTGCCGCCAAAGCCGAACGAGTTGCTCAGCACCCGCTTAACGCGGGCGTCCCGGTTTTCGCGCAGATAGTTGCTGTGCAGCGCGGGATCGATGTTCTCGGTGTGCATGCCGCCGGGCAGCACGCCTTGTTCGATCGCGAGCATACTGATGATCGCTTCTGTAATTCCGGCCGCGCCGAGCAGGTGCCCCGTCGCGCCTTTGGTGGAGCTGCTAGGCGTCGCCGCGCCAAACAATTCGCACACGGCCTTGTCTTCGCTCGCATCATTGGCTTTGGTGGCCGTTCCGTGCAGGTTGATGTAATCGATATCGGCGGGTGCCAGCCCCGCTGCATCCAGCGCGTGTTGCATGGCGAGTTTTGCCCCCAATCCTTCGGGATGCGGCGTGGACATGTGATAGGCATCGCAGCTTTCGCCGACGCCCAGCAACAGCATCGCGCGGTCCGCCGGTTGCGCCAACGTCTTTTCCAGCAGCGCAAAGCCCGCGCCTTCGCCGATGGATATGCCGTCGCGTTCCATATCGTAGGGGCGGCACGGCGCGCGCGATGTCAGTCCCAGCGAGTTAAAGCCATACAGGGTTGTCAGGCACAGCGAGTCCACGCCACCGACCACCGCGGCATCGCAGACGCCCGCCGCCATCATGCGCGCCGCATGCCCGAAGACCTTCGCGGACGACGAACACGCCGAAGAAACGACGAACGCCGGGCCGGTCAGGCCGAGATAGCGTTGCACGAAATCCGCCAGGGAAAAAGTATTCTGCGTTTCGGCGTAGCGATAATCCGCCGGCAACGCTCCGCTATGCGGGTCGCGGCGGCGATACGCCAGCTCGGTCTGCAGAATGCCGGACGTGCTCGTGCCCATGAATACACCGATGCGCTGCGCGCCGTATTTTTCACGCGCCGCGCTCACTGCGGCCGCGTATCCATCCAGCTCAAGACCCAGTTGCGCCAGACGGTTGTTACGGCAGTCATACGCGTCAAGATCGGAGCGCACGCGAACTTCGTCCAATTCCGCAACCTGTCCGATCCAGGTATCGAGCACGACGGACTCAAAATCGCAGGCCGTCAATCCCGACCGCCGTGCGCGCAGCGCGCTGGCGACGCTGCGCGCGCCGGCGCCGAGGCTGTTGACGATGGAAAAATGATTGATTGCCAGAGGTTGCATTAGTGAAGCGCAGCGGGGGACGCGTCGTTACACGCGGTTGGCAGGGACACGGACTTCAGACCGCGCGCCGCAAGTTGATCGAGCAGTGCCGGCAGCACCGCAAGCACGACCGGCTCGCCAGCGTCCGGGCGCGCGTGCGCGCCATCGTGCAGCACCAGCACGTCGCCCGCGACTAATCCGTCGGAGAGTCGCGCCAACACCCGCGCCGGATCGCGGCGCACGGCGTCATAGCCGCGCCGGGTCCAGGACACGTAACGCATTCCGCACCGGGCCAACACGGGATCGAGCAACGGGCTGCGGAATCCGGCCGGCGCACGAAAAAACAAGGGAGGCCGGCCGGTGATACCGGCAATGACCGCCTGTGCCGACTCGACTTCGCGCCGCAGCGCGGACATGCCGTAAAACGCAAACGCGAGCGGATGACGATAACTATGGTTCTCGACGCTGTGACCGCGGCGCGCGATTTCCCTGACGGTTGCGGGAAAAGCCGCGGCCTTTTCGCCGATACAGAAAAAACTGGCTTTTGCCGCATAACGATCCAGGAGATCGAGCACCTGCGGCGTCACCCGTGGGTCGGGGCCATCGTCAAATGTCAGGCAGATTTCAGCGCGCGCGGCGGCGGATGCGGGCAACCGGTTGAGATTGGGCCCCAGCCAGCGCCCTCGCGGCCACAGCACCGCCGCGCTCAATACCAGGTGATTGCCGGCGAGGGCCATCGACACCCACGGCCACCATGACGGCAGCGCCACCAGCGTGATGGCGCCCGCGACGTGCCACAGCATGGATAGCTGAATGAGGGGCGCCGGACGCCAGCGGGGATGCATGTTTGTCGTGGACTGATAAGAGCTAAGATCCATGGCAATCAGGTTTTCGTAGCGCAGGCGACTCGCCTGCAAACAGGACGGAGCAGGCGACTCGCCTGCTCTACGCTCATTTTGTCATGCAAACTATTGGACATCATGTGTTGGCCTGTTTTTTCGCGACAGTCACGCGCTTCGCGCCATTTGTGTGACGCCGGAAAACAAATCCTGATCGAGCAAGTGTTGCCACAAGCGTATCCAGGTCGCCCAATCGTGGCCGCCCGCAATCGCCACAACCTGCGCCGCGGGCAGACGCTCAACCAATAGTTTGCTCGCCGCGGCAAATCGGTCCTCCCTCCCATAACCCAGGAAAATCCTGGGCGATGCGGCAGCGGCGGGTTGGTACGCTTTGAGCCACGCCAGCAGTTGACGCTCATCGTCGTCCGCTTTGATTGCGCCGGATTGCCAACGCGCCAATCCTCCCGCGCACACGACCTCGGCGATGGTGCCGCGTGCACCGAGGAAAGGTGCGAGCAGGATTACGCCCTCGATATCCGCCGGGTGCTCGCGGGCATAGATCAGCGCGCCCATGCCGCCCAGCGAGATGCCCATGAGCCAGATCCGCTGGTAGTTGCGCGCGCGTGCCGGCGCTATGATGTCGTGCGTCAGGTGCGAGCTTAAGCTGCGCTCCAGGTAATAGCCCAGATGAGCTTCCACGGCGACGACGTCGATGGGCAGGCCGCGTTCGCGCAACGCCCGCACAAATCCATGTTGCACGAGGTCCTGCGGCAGTGCTTTGGCGCCCGGCAGCATGACGAGCATGATGCGGTTAGTGCCCGGCTGCGGCGCCAGATCGTGGATCGCATGCATGCTCATGGCGGGCTGACCGTTGGCTTAGTGTGCCTAACATAATGAAACACGCGTTTCATTATGTTAGGCACTCTTAGGTGCGCGCGCGATCAGGATGGCGGAAAACGCGAGGCTCAGAATTGCGCCGATGCCGACCGTGCTGCCGATGGCATGCAGGATCGGCACTTTTGAAAACGCGAGCAGGCCGAAGCCCAGCATGGTGGTGACATTCGCAAACAGCAGCGAAACCACGGTGCGCTCGCGCTCTTCGGCGCTCGCTGTTTTCCGTTCGAAGAACAGTGCATAGTTGGAGCCGACCGCGACCACCAGCAACAGGCCGACCAGGTGAAAAATGGACAACGGGTCATCGCTCAGTGCCAATAAGCTCAAGGTAATAATCACCGCCGCCGCCAGCGGCGCCAGCACGTCCAGTACGCGGCGCGGCGAACGCAGGTTTGCCAGCAACAGCAGCGCGATGGCGCCGGTGCCGAGCAGCGAGTAGGTAATAATTTCGCGGCGGTAGGTCTGGTACAACGCATCGGATTCGTGCTTCAGATCGATCAGCACCGCCAGTTTGTCTGGTAGGAGCGCAATTTCCCGTCCGATGGCTGCGGAGTCGCTCACGCCGCGTAGCGGCAGCATGGCGGTCCAGCCCGCGGTTTCCGCGTTAGCGCGTTTAACCAGCAGGGAATCGAGCTTCAGTGCGAGCCCCGTACCTTGCAGGCTGGCACTCGTCAGCAACGGCTGCACCCGGGCCGCCGCGGCATCGCGCAGAAAAGGTTCAAACAGGCCAGGACGAAACGGCAACCCGCGTTGCGCGAGTTGCAGATTCTCACGCAAGATCGGGGGCTCGGGTAATGCAGCCTGGCGCATGCGCTGGGAAGCGAGACTGGGCAGGTAAACGGCGGGGGACTCAAAGCCCTCTAATAGTCCCTGCTGAACCGAGCGTTGCAGGATCATGGAAATTCTCTCGCTCGCGGCGAGCGCGGATTCCTGGTCCCCGGCATTGACGACAACCAGGTGGCGCACATCCGGCGCGCCGATGTCGCGCCGTAATTGCTCGTCAAGCAAGCGGTCGCTGCCGGCGATCGGACTTAAGCTCGCCAGTTCGTCGCTCCATAATGGGCCGCGCTGCGCGGCCAGAAAGACTACGGCGAGCACTGCAATGACCATCAGCGGATAACGCAGGACCGGCGCCCATTGCACAACGCGTGTCACCTTCGGTGCCAGACCCGTTGCCGCGCGCACGCTAAATCCCGGCGGCAGCAGCGCCGGCAGCACGTAACGCGTAACCGCCGCCGCCATGATGAGGCCGGCAATGGAAAACAGTCCCAATTGTGCGAGCCCCGGGAAACCGGACAGCAGCATCGCACCGAAGCCACAGATGGATGTAGCCAACCCCAACCGCATCGTAGGCCAGATGCTGGATAGCGTCTCATGCGGTGTTGTTCCCGGGGTGATTTGCGTGAACAGGTAGATGGCGTAATCCACCGCCTCGCCGATCAGCGTGGCGCCAAACGCCAGCGTAACGCCGTGCACCGCGCCGAAACCCAGGCTGACCGCGGCCACTCCTGCGAGCGCGCCGCTGGCCACCGGCAAGAGGCCGAGCAGCAGCGCGCGCGGCGAGCGATAGAGCGCCAACAGCAGCGCCGCTACGAGCGTCGTTGCGATAGCGGAAAATCGCAAAGCATCGTCTTTGATCCGCGCGCGGCTCTTTACGGCAAATACACCGGGACCGCTTAACAGCAGTTTTTGCCCGGCCCTGGCGTGAGCGTCCGCGCCATGCGTAAAAGCAGTCCGGATCAGCGCCATAGCGCGTTCCTGCGCATCGATGTCGTAACCCGCGGCCCGCGTTTGCGCCACCAGCAGCGCGCGCCTGCCGTCTGGCGAAAACCACACGCCGTCCTGCACGCCGGGCCTGGCTTGACGTTCAAACTGCTCTACCAGGCGCAACAACTCACTGCTCGGATCATTCGGCAGAATGCGCCGCACCAACATACCGGCGGGTGAGCCGAGCAGCTGCAGGTTTTCCTCCAGCGTCACACGCAGCGCCGCGCTGGAAAAGTGCCCGGCACTGACGGCTGGACTCAACAAATAGCGATTGTTCCAGAGAAATTCGCGGTCCCTCGCCAGTCCGGACTCGTCGCCATTGTTGATGGCGGTGAAATTCTCCTGCTGTTTGCGCAATTCCGCCGCCACACGCTTGCTGGTCTGCGCCAGTGCGGCCGGTGTCCCGCCTTCGATGCCGATGAGTATGAGTCTCGAAACCACACCATCGCGCAACTGCTCTACCAGTACTTGTTGTACCGGAGTGGGCGAACGCGGAAGGAAAACGGACAGGTCGGCAGTGAACTCGGTTCGGACGATGACGGCGACGCAAACGACGACGGTGGCAAGCCAGGCGGCGATCGCCCAGCGTGACGCGGGGGCCGCCGTCACGGCGCCTCCTCGGTGATCGTCATGACCGAGCGGTCGCCTCCGGCTTCGATAATCTCGACGGTACGCACCCGGTTGCGGCTGCCACCGATGTGGATTTCTTTCACCACGGTTTGCATCGTCGGGTCGGCCGGTGTGAGCGACAAACGCCACTGGTCTTCGCTGCCGTCCAGACCGGTCCGGTAAAAACGATGCAAGGTCTGCAGATCGCCGGCCAGCGTCGAGCGGATGCTCTCGACGAAGGTCCAGACGACGGGATAGTCCTGCAGCGCGAGCGTGCGGCGCTGGCCGCGGTCCTTATATTCGATGGTGAGCTTGTTCTGCTCCAGCACCAGGGTTTCCGATTTGGGCAAACGCGAGTGCTTTTCCAGGCGCCCGGGCGCGGTGTAGATGAGCGTACCGGAAGAGTCCAGCGGTGCATTGAGAATGGCCAGGTGTTTGCGCTCGACGAACCTGCCCCGGGCGGACTTGACCTGCGCCAGGTTCTGCATGAGCTGTTCGATCCCCCATGCCGCTGCCGACTCGGCGGCGGCGGCCGCAGCAGGGCCCATGCCGGTGGCGGCCAGGAGAAGCGCGACCGGCATGTTGCGCATCAAAATCCTACTGCCAGAAGTCATAGAAGTTATACCAGTTATACGGCGCTTCGCGGCAATAGTGTTCGAGGCGTTCGACATAACGGCGCAGCGACCGTTCGCGAAGAAGGTCGCGCGCCGCGCGCGGCGCCGGCCACGCATCGACGAGGCGTTCGAAATGAATATCGTAACGATTGCCGCCGCGATACAAACCGAACATTAGCACGACAGGCCGGTTCAGCATGGCAGCGAGGCGGAGCGGGCCGCTTGGAAAGTGCGCCTCGTCGCCGAAAAACTGGCACGCAACGGTGCCCTCGTCCTGAAACGTGCGGTCGCCCAGCATGCCGACGATTTCGCCCTGATTGAGCGCCGTTTCGACCTTCAGCATGGAGTCTATTTTGCCCAATGCGATAACCTGCAGGCTCAATCCGGGATTGATGGCGCCGAGCACCGCGTTGAATTTTCTGGCGTTCTCCGCGTACATGACGAGGCTTATGCGCGCCCGCGTGTTGCGCCTGCCCAGCGCGCGGATAATCTCGAAACTGCCCATATGCGCGCCCAGGAGAAAGCAACCTTCGCCGCGCGCCGTCATGGCGAAGAGTATGTCTTCGTCATGTACGCGCACGTCGAACCGCGCGTATTGATCGTTGAACAGAAAAACACGGTCGAGAAGAGTGGCGGCAAAGGCATGGCAGTGGCGGAACGAGTCCGCAAGCGCGGGCTCGCGGGCCAGAACTTTGCGCAAGTATTGGGTCGATGCCGCGCGTGACGCGGAAGAAAAAATCAGAAAGTACAGACACACCGGGTAGAGCAGCAAGCGGGCGGCGGGGCGCCCCAGCGTCAGCGCCACCCACACGAGGAAGCGCAGCGCCAGCGAATTGCTGCGCTCGGCGCGGGCTACCCATTGCGGATGCGGCCGTCCTGAGGGACCGGGTTTGCGTGGCGTGCCGTTGCGGCCGGCGTCGCGCGGGTCGCCGTCTAGGCCGGTGTCGATAGTGCCTCGCATGTCACAACTCCCGTCAGCACCGTTGTCGGTCCGACCGAGCATGCGAACTTGATCGCGCCTGACGCGGAATCTGAAAACTCGATCGTGACACAATCCCCGGGCCGCGTCGGATGCAGGAACTTGGCGGACGCCAGCTGTCCCGGCGACAGGCTTACATCAAGGCTTGCTTCGATCGCCCGCAACGTCTCGCTTAACAGGACCGCGCCCGGGATGATGGGATTGCCCGGAAAATGCCCTTGCGCCGCCGGATGATTAAGAGGAAAAAATCGCTCGACGGTGACCATGGTTACCCCGCTTTCGTCGCGCGCTCTGTGACCAGCCCGCGCAGCGCCTCACGCGGCAGCTTGCCGGTGTCGTTGCGCGGCAGGGATGCGACCAGCCACAGCGGGCGCGGAAGAAAAGCGGGGTCGATGCGCTGGCGCAGGGCGTTCATTACCGTCTCGCTCGCGAGCTCCGGCGCCACCACGAACGCCGTCAGCCGGGTTACCGCCCCATCCGCCTGCTCGGGAATGACAAACACGCCGTCGCGCACGCCGGCGATGGAATTCAGGTGATAGTTCAGACTCGCGAGCGAAGTGCGTTTGCCCGCGATGTTCACCATATCCGCGGTTCTGCCGTGCAGCAGGAACCGGGTATGTCCGCGCAATTCGATCACATCCTGCAGCAAAACCTCGGTTTCCACGTGCCCGCCGCTGACCCAGGTCCCGCGTTTGTCATGACGCAGCCGGATACCCGGCAGAGCGCGCCACTGCACGGTTTCAACCGTGCGCCGGGTGGCCACCTGTCCGGCCTCGGTGCAGCCGTAAATTTCGTACAACGGCGCGGCAAAGCGCGTTTCCGCGGCGGCCGCCAGTTGCGGCGGCAGCGGCGCGGTGGCGCACAGCAGGAAATCAAGTTGCGGCAGAGAGGTTGTTTCGGCCAACAGCGCGCGCAAGTGTATCGGCGTGGTTACCAGGCAGCGCGGCCGCGGCAGCGCCGCCAGCTCGGCAAGGATTTCGGCCGGATAGAACGGCCGCCCGGCATGCAGTGCGAGGCCGCCTTGCATCACCATGAGCACGGTGGACTCCAGGCCGTACATGTGCTGCGGCGGTACCGTGCCGAGAACCGCCATGCCGGGATACGCCCGCATGCCCAGACGGGCGAGTTCGGCCGCGGCGCTGCGGACGAGACCGCCCCAGGATTTTTCGTTCGGCACGGGCTGCCCGGTGGAGCCCGAGGTGAATACGATGGCGGCAATCTGATCCGCAGGTATGTGCGGAACTGACGGCGCCGCCGAATCTGCGCCGGACAACGCGGGATAGAACACGGTTTCGAGCGACCGGTACTCGTTGGCGGCGTCGGTCAGGCAATAGACGTCGGAATAGCGTTGCGCGAGTTGCCCGATCAGATCGGGCGTATGGCTGGGAGGCAACAGGCTGATTTGCTGTTGCAGGAGTGCCGCAAAAAAACCGACCACGAAATGGTAGCGGTCGGCGCATAGATTCAAGATATGCCGGCGGGCAGGCAGGAGTGCCGCCAATTGCGCGACGTCGCGCAGGAAGCGGTCGACGCTGATCGGACGCCGGTCGCGGTACGCGAACACCGCGTCATTGCTGTAAGCGCGTATCAGGGGAATGTTGACCATGTGCGTGTGCTAGTGCATCTTGGCGCTGACGGAGCGCGCGGCGTCGTTCGAGAATGCGCGAATTCCGTCAAACAACGATGCATGCGGAAACTCGCGGTGGCGAACTGCGCGATAGATGTACTCGCCGATGAACATGCAAGCGAGCAGCGGAAAATTCAGGACGTTGATGTAGAGCGACCAGAGGTTGAGCGGCGCAAACATGAACAGGAGCGCGGAAATAACCAGCTGCGCGGCGAAAAAAACACACCAGGCATAGGTCACGCCGCGCGTGTACGCGGCCAGTTCCGGCGGCAGCGTACCATGCACGCGGCGCGCCAGCCGCGTGACGAGCGGCTCTTGTGCGTGGCGCAGCGTGCGGCCAAATAGCCACGATAAAGACACATAAATTACCGCGTGAGGGATGCCGTACGCCGCGGCGGGTCCCCACTGCGCCTGCTGCTCCAGCACATAGATCGCGAGGCCCGCCGCAAGCAGAATAAATGACCACAGCAGTTTGTTGCGGGCACGGGTTACCACCCAAACGGCCAGTGCCAGCAGCGGCAGAAAGGCCAGCGCGATGCGGATAGACTCTATTTGTCCTCCCTGGACGGCTGAGTGAACGAGGTACTGATAACCGACGCCCACCAGCACGATCAGTGCCGCCCACAGCCAACCGAACCGGCGCGCCATCTATTTACTTGGCACGATGCTGCTGGATATGCCGGTTCAAGTTATGCAGTGAGCTGAAAATTTTCAGATTGTTCTCGTCGTCCGAGCGCAATTGGAGGCCGTAGGTCTTGGAAATTGCCAGGGAGAGTTCCAGCACATCAATCGAATCCAGTCCCAGCCCTTCCCGGTAAAGGGGGGCAGCCGGGTTGATTTCGGCAGCGACGATTTCCAGATTAAGCGTGGCAACGATCAACCGCGCCAACTCGAGTTCTTCCGGGCTGGCAATGCCGCTGTCCCGCGCTATCTCGGTTACGGCTTTGTTCACGCTGTGACTTTCTGGAACCATGGGAGAGGGCATGTGAGTAAGGACTGACAGGTAAGCGCCGGTTGCGAATAACAACTCGAAACAAAATCAACCAGTTGCCACATGTTACAACCATGATAATGCGCGCCCCGGGAAGTTCTGTGCGGTATCGAACATAAGGCCGAATTTCGCCTTGAAGGCAGACCTGGATGGCGGCTGGAGGGCAATTGAGAGGGTTAGCCGCAGCAACAACTTCGAAATGGCCCGCCGTCATCCTCTTTTGCGTCAGTGGCTTACCGCGCAATCGCCCGGCCGCAAGCATTCGCGCGCGGGCAGAGCCCCTATGTATGCGAGCACACATAACCGATTGTGCGGTATCGGACATAAGGCGTAGACTAGTTCTAAGTGGCCTTCGCGGTTCTGGCGCAGCGCGGGCCTTGATTATCGGCGGCCTGTCCATTACTCACGGAGCGACCAGCGTTGTCTTCACCGCATAACCCGAAGCAAAACCATCTTCTCGCGGCCCTGCCCGCGGACGATTACGCGCGCCTTGCGCCCGATCTGGAACTCACGCCGATGCCGCTCGGATGGGCGGTCTACGAGTCCGGCGGGCATATGGGCTACCTGTATTTCCCGACCACCAGCATC
>JANNPG010000364.1:0-1677 GCA_031399805.1 Betaproteobacteria bacterium
TGACGTGGGAGACGGTGAATCCGCTGTGGTGGGTGCCGCGCGGTTACGTCTGCGTGCGCATCGATACGCGTGGCTCGGGCAAATCGCCGGGTCTCTCCGATCCGGGCGGCTGGCAGGAAACGCTCGACTACTTTGATGCGATTGAGTGGGCGGCGAAGCAGGCGTGGAGCAGCGGCAACATAGGTGCTGCGGGCATTTCGTACCACGCGACGCAGCAATGGCGGGTGGCCGGCCTGCAGCCGCCGGCGCTGAAGGCGATCATCCCGTGGGAAGGTTACGGCGACACCTATCGTGACGCGGTGTATCACGGCGGCATTTTCCAGCTTTACTATCTCGCGACCTGGTACGCAACACAGATGGCGCACCACCTGCTCGGCGACCCGCAGGAGTACAACCCGGACGCTTTCCATAACGAGCGTTTGTATAACTACATGCGCCACAGCCTCGACACCGGTTGGTGGGACGACCGCAGCGCGCAGTGGGACAAGATCACGGTGCCGCTCATGAGCGCCGGCAACTGGAGCGGGCACAACCTGCATTTGCGCGGCAACACCGAGGGCTACGTCCGCGCCGCATCCAAACACAAGAAACTGCGCATCCATACCGGCACCCACTATCACGCCTTCTATACCGAAGAAGGCCGCTTGGACCAGCTGCGGTGGTTCGATTACTGGCTAAAGGGCATCGAGACCGGCATCATGGACGAGCCGCCCGTCAAGCTGATGATCCGCACCGGCGGCGGCACCATGAAGGATTACAAGTTCCGCTTCGAAAACGAATGGCCGCTCGCGCGCACGCAGTGGACGAAGTTCTACTTGAAGGCGGACCAGACCGATCCCGGGCCCGATACTCAGGTGGAAGGCGGATTGCAGCAAGACGCGCCGGCGCAAGCTTCGGCGGTGACTTATTCGGCGACAGGCACCAGCCATGCGGGTGTGGCGTCCGCGTCGTCAACCATGCTTTCGGCGGGGCCGCAGCACCGCATCGGCGTGTCGTTCGTCACCGCGCCGCTGCCCGCGGATACCGAGGTGACCGGCCCGGTCAAGCTCGTATTGTGGGTGTCGAGCACGCAGAAGGACATGGACATTTTCGCGACGATCCGCAACACCGGCGGCTTGAACACGGTGCACACCGGCGGCGGCCGCGCGTCGTACCTCATGCTGCCGGTCATTCCGCCCAAGAAGGGTGAGGGGTGAAGGGTGAAAGGTGAAAGGTGAAAGTGCAGCGACTCAGCACTTGAGTGATTCACAAGCGGTCTCAACAACCCGTTCGCCCTGATGTATAGAAGGGCGAAGATGGTTCTTGGCTCAGAAAACGTCGGCCATTCATGCTTCGATACCTCAGCACGAACGGCCTCAGTGGATTTTTGAGACCGCTTCTCAGTTACTTAATCACTCAATCACTCAATTGCTCAATCACTCAGGCTAAAATGGACTGCCAACGCCAACCGGAGAAAACGACCATGAGTTATTCGATGCCGCACGGACTTGTGTTTGCCGTCGCACTGGGAATTGCCTGCGCGGCCGGCGCGCAGCCGTACCCGTCCAAACCGATCCGCATCGTCATTCCGTTTCCGCCCGGCAATACGGTGGATATCATGGCGCGGCTGATCGGGCCGAAGATTACCGAGCGCCTCGGCCAGAACGTGATCGTCGAAAACCGCGCCGGCGCCAGCGG
>JANNPG010000380.1:0-1808 GCA_031399805.1 Betaproteobacteria bacterium
CCTCCTTCGCGGCGTTGCGCGTGAGCGTGTTGATGTCGGGCATGATGAGGTCGCGCTGCGTCCACGGGTCGCTGGTGAGGACGCTGGCGGCGACGCGGATCGGCTTCGTGGTGTACTGGCGCGCCTTGTCCATGGAGCAGACGATCGCGGCGGCCGCGCCGTCGCCGGTCGGGCAGCACATGTAGAGGGTGTTCGGCCACGACACGACGCGCGCGTTCAGCACGTCCTCCAGCCCATACTCAACCAGGTACTGCGAGTACGGGTTGTGCAGGGAGTGCTTGTGGTTTTTCACCGAGACCTTGGCGAACTGCTCCTGCGTGGTGCCGTACTTGCGCATGTGCTCGACGCCGGCCATGCCGAAAACGGCGGGCATGAGGCCCGAGCCGAGCACCCCCTCGGTGCTGTACGCCGGGTCGCCGCCGCCACCGCCGCCGCCGAGCAAGCCCATCTTGCCCATCTGCTCCGAGCCGACGGCCATCGCCATGTCGTACGCGCCCGACGCTACGGAGTAGTACGCCTCGCGGAACGCCGTCGAGCCAGTCGCGCAGGCGTTCGCGACGTTAACGATCGGGATGCCCGTCTGGCCGATGATCTGCAGGATGCGCTGGCCGACCATGGCATTCGACTGGTACAGGTTGCCGCTCGCCAGCAGTTCGATGTCTTTCATGTCGGCACCGGCGTCTTTGAGCGCCAGCAGCGCCGCCTGCGCGGCCAGCTCCGGCACGGTCTTCTCTGGATAGCGTCCGAACTTGATCATCCCGACGCCGATGATGGCTACGTCTCGCATGGTGTACTCCTCTCGTGCCGTCGCCGCGGCGACCGCGCTGGTCGCCGGATCAGGCCGGGCGGAAGCTGAACGAAATGACGTCGTTGCCTTCGCGGTCGGTGCGGATCTTCTCCGTCACCATCTGCAACGGCATGCCGAACTTGAGGTTCTTCGGGTCGGGCTCGACGCCCAGAATGTTGCAGCGAACGCTGACGCCTTCCGGCAGGTCGACGATCGCCGCGATGTAGGGCGTCGGCACGCCGGGCGCGGACTGGTGCACGATCGAGAAGACGTGCAACTCGCCCTTGTCGCTCAGCTTGACCTCGTCCATCGGCTCGGTCGAGAAGCACTTGCTGCACGCCATGCGCGCGCCCAGGTAGGTGGCGCCGCAGTTCTTGCAGCGGTTCCCGAGCAGGTACGGCGCTTCGGCTTCGTTCTCGGGCACTCTGAGGAATGGGACGATCGGTTTGCGCAACTTCACTGCGGCTGGTGCTTCTGCCACGTGGGCCTCCTGTTCACCTCAACGCCGGCCCCTGTACATCTTCGTGAAGAGGGGACTACGTTCGGAGAGGCAAATCGTATTATCTGCCCGCGCGGGACGGCGGTCAAGCGGTGCTAACGGGAGATATTGCTCGAAATTCGTACACATAACGCTGAGGGACAGATTCAAAAAACGAGTTCGTTTGGTAGTTTTCATGTTTTTCCGCGCCGGGGGGCGTCGCCGCAGGGCAGAGCGGCGTTCCGTAGAGGCAATCACGGCATTATAGCCGGCTCACATCGGCAGCTCCGAGCGCGCGGTGGCGCGCACCGCCAACCCCGCGCGAACATATCGTAACCCCACTGTAAGCCGACGCGGGCCGCCAATCTCCCAACGGCCGAGCAACAATGTCATCCTGCGTCAGATCACGAAATAGACGGTCTGGCACATCGTCGAGTGGTGTCATAGTTGGCGCAGCGTTGGCCTTGATTTTTCGTAATGGTTTTCCTGAGCCTTTGGGTGGATTGGCAATGCATTCCTGTAATTGTGCGTCGGTCAGATTAC
>JANNPG010000405.1:0-8242 GCA_031399805.1 Betaproteobacteria bacterium
AGAGCGCTTGATTTCGCTCGGCGGCGATCCGGTCAGCAACACGCCTGACGAATTCACCGCGTTCATCAAGGCCGAGAATGCAAAGTACAGCAAGGTCATCAAGGACGCCAACATCAAGGCGGACTGACGCGGAAAGATTGAGTCGCAATACCTAGCCGTAAGCCTTGTTGAACGCGGCAACGAAGCGATCGAATTCGCCCGCCGGCAGTCGATCGATCCCCGCCGCCCCCTGCCTGCCGCCGCCGCCCGCGAACTGCCGGCACAACTCGTCGGCGCCGCGCGCAGCGGCGAGCGGCGCGCGCACGCTCACCGCATAGCCCGTGTCGCGCAGTGTCAGCACCGCGTGCGCGCGCTGCGGATGCGCGGCTGCGAGCTGGTTGCCGAACGTGCCATTCACGCGCCGGCTCCATGCGGCGTCGGGCAAGACGTATACCGCGTGGCGCGTGGTTGCCGTCTCGGGAGCGAGCTTACTCGCGCGGCACAAATCGTCGGCGCGCCCCGCGCGCAAAACCTCGAACACCGGCTCGCCGGCGATGAACCGGAACGGGTCGGCGTAGCCGGCCAGCGTCGCATACAGATCCGCCGGCTCGTAGTAGAGATCCTCGATGCTGTCGCCGTAGGCGTTGTAGTTGATGCATGCGCCGAGTTCCTGCAATTGCGCGAGCTGCGGCTCGTTCAGATCGAGCGCGACCGCGCTCGTGCGCGCCGCCGCGGCGAGATTATCGCCGAAGGCCGCCACCACCGCCCAGACGCGCTGCCGGCCGTCAAGAAAGCGATCGACCAGCAGGCTCGTGCACACGTCCGGCGCGGTATCGATGAACGTCTTTAGATTTGGATGCGCGGGCAGGTCGCCCGCGAAATGATGGTCGTAGTAGCGGCACTTGGCACCCCGCGCAAGCAGTCTGTGCAGCGCGGCGGCGTTGCGCGCGAGCGAAATATCGAGCACCGTGACCTCATCCCCCGCTTGCGCGTCGACGCGTTCGAGCAGCATGATATCGCGCTTCACGCCCGTGACCCGCACGCTCGCGAGCGGTTGGTCGAGCCGCAATTGATGCAATGCGCATATACCGTCCGCATCGCCGTTGAAAACGTCATAGAATACTGTCATGTCACGCGGGCCCAAGCTTGCCGGATACGTCGCGCTAGCTTACACACTGGTTATCCTGTATGCCAGCCTGCAGCCGTTCGCCGGCTGGCGCATGCCGCCCGCAGAAGTGCTGGGTTTTCTCACCGCGCCGTGGCCACGTTATGTGACCGCGACCGACATCGCGCTCAACGTCGTCGCCTACCTGCCGCTTGGAATTATGCTGTATTTCGCGCTGCGCCCGCCGCTGGCGGCGGCCGTCGCCTGCGTGCTCGCGACGCTCCTCGCCGCGGCGTTGAGCCTTGCGCTCGAAAGCGTGCAGATGTTCCTGCCCTCGCGCATCGCGTCGAACGTCGACCTTATTTCGAACAGCGCGGGCGCGGCCGCCGGCGCGCTGGGCGCGTTGCTGCTCACCCACTGGCACAATCCGCTGGCGGCGTGGCGCCGGCGCTTCGTGCGCGCCGACCAGATCGGCGACTGCGGATTGCTCGTCGTCGCGTTGTGGATCACGATCCAGTTCCATCCGTCACCGCTTGCGATGGGCAGCGGCAACCTGCGCGACGCGCTGGGCATCGCGCCGCTTTTCATGCACACGTCGCAGTCCTATTGGCTGGCGGAAACCGCCGTGGTAGCGCTGGCCGTTATCGCGCTGGGCCTGCTTCTTTCGCTGCTGCTGCAGTCGCAGCGCTATGCGCTGCGCGCAATGCTGCTGACGTTGCTGCTGACCCTCGTCGCCAAATCGGTTGCCGCCGTGATGCTGGGACGCAGCGCCAATTTGTTGCAGTGGCTGACACCCGGGGTCGCCGCCGGCCTGGCGGCGGGCGGCGCCGTGGTTGCGGTGCTGGTGTGGCTCGCGCCCGCGGCGCGCGCGGCAACTGCCATGCTGTGTGTGGTCGCGAGCATCATCATCGTCAACATTACACCGGACAATCCCTACCAGACGCCGCCGGCATTCATGTTAAGCGCCTACTCGACGCATCTGGCCAATTTCGGCAATATCGTGCGCGCCCTGTCGCAATGCTGGCCGCTGGCGGCCCTGCTCGTGCTGCTCGCGCTCATGCGCGCCGGCCCTGCGCCCGCGCGACGCTGACACCGCAAACCTCTCACTCCGGGAACCCGTTCATGCCTCCTCCATCCGCCACTCTGGCCGGCCTGCGCGATGCGCTGCGCCGCTTCGCCGCCACACGTGACTGGGAACAATTCCACACGCCGAAAAATCTGGCGATGGCGTTAAGCGTGGAAGTTGCGGAACTCCTCGAACATTTTCAATGGCTCACCCCCGAAGAAAGCGCGCGCCTCGACGCCCGCCGCAAACGCGCGGTCGAGGATGAAATCGCCGACGTGCTGCTGTATCTCACGCGACTCGCCGACGTGCTCGATATCGATCCGCTCGCGGCGGCGCGGCGCAAAATCCGCGTCAACGCGCGCAAATATCCGGTGGGGCGCGCGAAAGGCAACGCGCGCAAGTACAGCGAGCTCTGATTTAAGTTTACGCGGCATACAGGAATGGTTGCTTGCGGCGCCAAAATCGATACGGGCGCCCCACGGCGACTATCATTTTGGCCCAAATAGTCAATCCAGCGACTTTTGCAGTACCATACAGCCCCGAAGCCAAAAGCCTCCCGACCCCGCACGTCATTTTCACGCGAACCAACCGAATCCTGAATCGATGAGTTACTACAAGCACCACGTATTTTTCTGCTGCAACCAGCGCGATAAAGGCGAGGCATGCTGTAACAACCACGGTGCGCAGGAGATCCGCGATTACGCGAAAAGCAAGGTCAAAGCGCTCGGGCTCGCCGGTCCCGGCAAAGTCCGCGTGAACATGGCGGGCTGCCTCGACCGCTGCGAAGAGGGGCCGGTGATGGTCGTCTACCCCGAAGAGGTGTGGTACACCTATGTCGACCGCGAAGACATCGACGAGATCGTGAGCGAGCATCTGCAGCACGGCCGCGTCGTCGAACGCCTGAAGATTTGAGACCTGCAAAGACAGACCAGGTCGTGCTCGATGGCCCGGCGGGAACGATCGAAATCGACATCAGCGATCCCGGCGACGCGCGCCGCGGCATCGCATTGATCGCGCACCCGCATCCGCTGATGGGCGGCACCAAGGACAACAAGGTGGTGACCACCCTCGCGCGCGCTCTCTACGCGCTGGGCCATGTCGCGCTGCGACCGAATTTTCGCGGCGTCGGCGGCAGCGCCGGCACGCACGACGAGGGCCGCGGCGAAACCGCCGACCTGGTCGCCGTTGCGCGCTATGCGCGCGAGCGCTACGGGCAACTGCCGGTCATCTGCGCCGGCTTCTCGTTCGGCGGCTTCGTGCAGACGCGCGTCGCCAAAGAAATCAGTCCGGACCAATTGATACTGGTCGCGCCGGCCGTCAATCGCTTCCAGGCCGAACCCGTCGCGGCGGGCACGCTCGTGATTCACGGCGAGTTCGACGACGTGGTGCCGCTCGCGGCGGTGCTCGACTGGGCGCGGCCGCAGGACCTGCCGGTCGTGGTGGTGCCCGGCGGCGAGCATTTCTTTCATGGCCGCCTGCACGTGTTGCAGCAAATCGTGACGCGGCACTGCCGATGACCTACCTCATTACCCGCGCGCTGCGAAAATCGTACGGCGATCACGAGGTGGTCGCCGGCATCGATCTCGAATTGAAACCCGGCGAATGCTTTGGCCTCCTCGGCCCGAACGGCGCCGGCAAAACCACCACGCTGCGGCTGTGTCTCGGCCTCACCGATCCCGACGCCGGCTCCATCAGCATGTTCGGCCTGCCGGTGCCGCGCTCGGCGCGCGCGGCGCGCGCGCGCGTGGGTGTCGTGCCGCAAATGGACAACCTCGATCCGGACTTCACGGTGCGCGAGAACCTGCTGGTGTACGGGCGTTACTTCGGGCTGACCGCGGCGCACGTCAACGCGCGCATACCCGCTCTGCTGGAGTTCGCCGGCCTCGCCAATCGCGCCGATGACAATATCAAGGCGCTGTCTGGCGGCATGAAGCGGCGGCTGACGCTGGCGCGCGCGCTGGTCAACGATCCCGACCTGATTTTTCTCGATGAACCGACCACCGGCCTCGACCCGCAGGCGCGGCACCTGATCTGGCAGCGACTGCGGCAACTGGCCGCGCAGGGCAAAACGATTTTTCTGACCACCCACTTCATGGACGAGGCTGAGCGCCTGTGCCACCGGCTTGCCATCATGGACCACGGCCGCATCATGGCGAGCGGCACGCCGCGCGAACTCATCAACGCGCACATCGAGCCGCAGGTGGTCGAGGTGTTCGGCGACGGCGCCGAGGCGTGGGCGCAAGCGCACGGCGCGCGGCTCGCCGAGCGCTGCGAGCAGACCGGCGAGACCGTGTTCTGTTATGCGCGCAGCGTCGAGTCGCTGCTGCGTGACCTCGAGCAGCGCCCGCAACTGCGTTACCTGCACCGCCCGGCGAACCTGGAAGACGTGTTCCTGCGGTTGACCGGCCGCGACTTGCGTGATTAACAACAATGCGGAACCGCCGATAAACGCCGATGAACGCCGATAAATTCAAAAGGCCATTGCCACAGAGGGCACAGAGGCCACGGAGAGAAACCAAGGACAAGCTGTTGTCTGAAAATATGTACACCCGGTCACCTGAATTATTGCTTTCCATCAGCGTTCATCGGCGTTCATCGGCGGTTGCGTGGGGTGTTTAACATGACTTCCGCAAAAATCTGGTCGCCGCCGCGGTTGAGCCTGCGCTTCATGCATGTGTGGCGGCGCAATATGCTGGTCTGGCGCAAACTCGCGATTCCGTCGATGCTCGGCAACCTCGCGGACCCGATGCTTTACATGCTGGGCTTCGGTTATGGCCTCGGGCAGATGCTGCCCGATGTGTTCGGCACTTCGTACATCGCGTTTCTCGCCGCCGGCACGGTGTGTTCAAGCACCATGATGAGCGCGTCGTTCGAAGCGATGTATTCGGGCTTCTCGCGCATGCACATGCAAAAGACGTGGGAGGCGATCATGAATGCGCCGATCACGCTCGACGACGTGCTGATTGCCGAAGCGGTGTGGGCCGCAAGCAAGAGTTTCATGGCGGGCAGCGCGGTGCTGCTGGTGGCCACCGCGCTCGGTCTGGTGGCGTCACCGCTCGCGCTATGGGTGCTGCCGGTCATGTTCGTTACCGGACTCGCGTTCGCGAGCCTCGGCCTCATCATGACCGCGCTGTCGGTGAGCTACGACTTCTTCATGTACTACTTCACGCTGTTCATCACGCCGATGATGATGCTGTGCGGCGTGTTTTTCCCCGCCGAGCAGTTGCCGCAGGCGCTGCAGCAGGTCGCCGCGTTTCTGCCGCTCACACACGCGGTCGCGCTGGTCAGGCCGCTGATGAACGACACCGTGCCCGCTGCGTGGGCGGCGCACGCGGGGATACTGCTGCTGTTCGCGGCGGGCGGGTTTTATGTGGCGTTGGCGTTGACGCGTCGGCGCCTCCTACAATAGGCCATACCGGGACGCCCCGCAGGGCGCCGGTATGGCTGCGCGAATAGCAGCGGACGACGATGCCGCCGCTGAATTCGCGCGTGGCGTATCAGAAAAAAAAGGGGGTTGCAATGCTCTGGATAAAATCATTTCACATCATTTTCATGGTGACCTGGTTCGCCGGGCTCTTCTATCTGCCGCGGCTGTTCGTCTACCACGCGATGGCGGCCGATGCCGCGGGGATTGAGCGCTTCAAGGTGATGGAGCGCAAATTGTTTTACGGCATCATGACGCCGGGCGCGGTGTTGACGATCGCTTCCGGCGCGTGGCTGTGGTTCGGTTACGGTTTCAATGGCGGCTGGCTGCACGCCAAGCTCGCGCTGGTCGCGGCGCTGATCACCTATCACGTCTATTGCGGCAAGCTGATGCTGACCTTCAAACACGACCGCAATCGCCATAGCCATGTTTACTACCGCTGGCTGAACGAGGTCCCGACCGTCCTGCTTGTCGCCATCGTCATTCTTGTAGCGGTCAAGCCGTTCTAGAGCCTGTCTCATGAGGCTCAGAGCGTTGCTCGTCGTCGTCGCGCTGACGCTTGCCGGTGGCGAGTTGCACGCGCAGAACGCGGAAGTACGCATGCTGGTGCAAAGCTCGCCGCTCGCCGGCTTCCAGTACTATCGGGGCAAAGCGCTGTGGGACGAGATGAAAGTCGGCGACGCGCTCGCACTCGTGCGCGAAGCGGACAATCCGCATGACGCCAACGCGGTGCGCGTCGAGTGGCGCGGCCACCCGTTGGGCTATGTGCCGCGCCGCGAGAACCGCACGGTCGCGCAGCAAATGGATCGCGGCACACGCGTCGAAGCGCGCATCAGCAGGCTCGTCCAGCACCGCAACCCGTGGCAGCGCGTCGAATTCGAAATTTTCGTCAGCCTGTGACAACCGTGAAAGAGTGAAGACCTGAATGAGTGAACCCCTCACCCTAACCCGGCCCCTCGCTTGCTGCACCCGCTCTCCCCGGTAACCGGTTAGAGGGAATCGTTCACTCCTTCACTCCTTCACGTTTTTCAACCGGCAGCCCCGACTAAATGGAAAATTTCTTCGCCCCCTGCCCGCGCGGACTTGAAACCGTGCTCGCGCAGGAACTCGCCGCCCTCGGCGGGGCGGGCATTCGGACGGCCGACGGCGGCGTGCATTTCGAGGGGCCTTTTGCGCTCTGTTACCGCACGAACCTCGAAAGCCGCATCGCGAGCCGCATATTGTGGCGCGTGGGAAGCGCGCCGTACAGGAACGAAGACGACATCTACCAAGCCGCGTTCGCGCTCGAGTGGCCGCAGTGGTTCGACGTCGGCGACACCATACGCGTCAACCTCGCCGCCGTACGCTGCCCGCTCAAAAGCCTCGATTTCGTCACGTTGCGCATCAAGGACGCGGTGTGCGACGCGTTTCGCGCAAAGTGCGGCGAGCGACCGAACGTGGACACGCAGGCGCCCGACGTGCGCATCCACGCCTTTCTCACCGCCGATCAGCTCACGCTGTACATCGATACGTCGGGCGAGCCGCTTTTCAAACGCGGCTACCGCACCGAGACGGGCGAAGCGCCCCTGCGCGAAAACCTCGCCGCCGGCATCGTCCGGCTCTCGGGCTGGACGCCGCTCGAGGCCCTGCTTGACCCGATGTGCGGCAGCGGTACGCTGCTGATCGAAGCAGCACTCATCGCGCTCAATATAGCGCCGGGCGCGCGGCGCAGCTTCGCCTTTGAGAAACTGAAGAATTTTGACCGCCGGCAGTGGGGCCGGCTGCGGCTCGCCGCGAAAACCAACGAGAGCCCGCGCGGCGGCGCACTGCCGATTTACGGTAGCGACCTCTATGGCGACGAGTTGAAGAGAGCGCGCGCGAACATCGCGGCGGCGGGCCTGCAGGACCAGATTCAGTTGAAGCAGGCCAACGTGCTTGAAACCCCTGCGCCAGCAAGTAACGGCGTCATCGTCACCAACCCGCCGTACGGCGTGCGGCTGGCCGAAGCGCACGAACTCGCCGAGTTTTATCCGAAGCTGGGCGACGCGCTCAAACAGCGCTTCAGCGGCTGGCGCGCTTATATATTCACCGGCGACCCGCAGCTGCCGAAACTCATCCGCCTTGCCGCCTCCAAACGCACGCCGCTCTACAACGGCGCGCTCGAATGCCGCCTGCTCGAATACAAGATCATGGCCGGCAGCATGCGGAAGGTAAAGCCGGTGAAGGGTGAAGGGTAGTCCCCGCGACTCGTTAGCCGCAGGCCCGCTTGCGGGAGCGGGGATCGCCGAGCGACGCGTCGCATCTTGAACATGCGCTCCTGTTTTGGAGCGAGGAGGGTGAACGCGCTATGTCGCGCGGTATTCCGGAATTGTTTGTTCCGCTCTATCGAGCGGGCTTTTTACGCCGCGCCCGCCTTTGTTCAACACGTGCGTGTAGATCATCGTAGTTGACACGTCCTTGTGGCCCAGCAGTTCCTGCACGGTGCGAATATCGTAGCCGTTCTCCAGCAAGTGGGTCGCAAATGAGTGCCGCAGAGTATGGCAACTCACGTGTTTGGCGATACCCGCGGCGCGCGCGGCTTGTTTCACCCCGCGGATCAAGTAATTTTCGTAGACGTGGTGGCGCCGGATCACGCCCGTCTCCCGGTCAGCCGAGCGCTTGTATGACGGAAACACGAACTTCCACGTCC
>JANNPG010000420.1:0-9464 GCA_031399805.1 Betaproteobacteria bacterium
GGCGTTGGCCGGCATTGCCTACATGGGAGCGTTTGCGACGGTCGTAGCGTACATATTCTGGAACCGCGCGGTGCAAGAGGTCGGGCCGAATCGCGCCGGGCCGTTCATGTACCTGATGCTCGTCTATACGCCGCTGCTCGCGATCGTGTTTCTGGACGAGCGCCTGTACCTTTACCATTTCATTGGTTGCGCGCTGATACTGGGTGGGATTTACCTGACGGCGAGCAACCAATACCGCGCGGCGCGGGCGCAGGGATAGCCGGTTAAGCACGGCGCCCGCCAATATGCAAGCGCTTCCAAAATCGCCGCCGCCGCGCTAAACTGCGCCCCTCAAATCCACGAATTTTTCCCCTCGCCAGGAGCCGCCATGAACACCATGACCGAAGTGAAAAACCTCGCCGCGCAGTCGGGTAAAGTGCGCATGACACCCAGCGAGGCGTTCGTTGAAACGCTGGTCGCACAGGGCGTGAAGGATACGTTCGGCATCGTCGGCTCGGCTTATATGGACGCGCATGATTTGTTTCCGCTCGCCGGCATCCGCTTCATTTCGGTCGCGCACGAGCAGAACGCGGCGCACATGGCGGACGGCTACTCGCGCGTCACCGGTAAGCACGGCGTGTGCATCGCGCAGAACGGCCCGGGCATCACCAATTTCGTTACCGGTATCGCCGCGGCGTACTGGGCGCATTCGCCGGTGATATGTATCACGCCCGAATCGGGCAGCCTCACGATGGGGCTGGGCGGTTTCCAGGAAACCGAGCAGATGCCGATTTTCTCGAAGATCACGAAGTGGCAGGTGCACGTCAATTCGCCGCTCAGGATGGCGGAACTCATGCACCGCGCGTTTACGATTGCCATGCACGAGCGCGGGCCGGTGCAGATCAATATTCCGCGCGATTACTATTACGGCGAAGGCGATTACGACATCCAGGCGCCGCAGAAAATCGAGCGCGGCGCGGGTGGTCCCGATTCGCTCGACGCGGCAGCGCGGCTGCTCGCGAAAGCGAAATTCCCGGTGATCCTGTCGGGTGGCGGCGTGGTGATGGCGAACGGCATCAAGGATTGCGTCGCGCTCGCCGAATACCTGACGGCACCCGTCGTCAACAGCTATCTGCACAACGATTCGTTCCCGGCGAGCCACGCGCTGGCGTGCGGACCGCTCGGTTACCAGGGCTCGAAGGCCGCGATGAAACTCATCTCGCGGGCGGACGTCGTGCTCGCGCTGGGCTCGCGGCTCGGGCCGTTCGGCACGCTGCCGCAGCACGGCCTCGAGTACTGGCCGAAAAACGCGAAGATTATTCAGATCGATGCCGATCCGCGCATGCTGGGGCTGGTGAAGAAAGTGTCGATCGGCATTTGCGGCGACGCGAAGCTGGCCGCCCACGAACTGCTGCAACGCCTGCAGGCCTACGGCAAGATGCCGCCGAACAAGGCGCGGCTCGCCGAAGTGCGCAAAGAGAAGGACGCGTGGACGCAGGAGCTCGCGAAATGGCCGTCGCCGAACGAGAAGGGCCGCATCGGCCCGCGCCAGGCGCTCGCCGCACTCGCCAAGGCGATGCCGAAGAATGCGATGGTGTCGACCGACATCGGCAACGTGTGCTCGGTGTCGAACAGCTATTTGCATTTCGACACGGCGCCGAGTTTTCTCGCCGCGATGAGCTTCGGCAATTGCGGTTACTCGTACCCCGCCGCGATCGGCGCGAAGGTCGGCCGCCCCGACCGTCCGGCAATCGCCTATGTAGGCGACGGTGCGTGGGGAATGAGCCTCGCCGAAGTGATGACCTGCGTGCGCGAAGACATTCCGGTGGTCGCGGTGGTGTTCAACAACGGCCAGTGGGGCGCGGAAAAGAAAAACCAGATTGATTACTTCAACGACCGCTACCTCGGCACCAACCTCGAAAACCCCAACTTCGCCGAAGTGGCGAAGGCGATGGGCGCGAAAGGCATGACTGTCGACCACGTCGACGACATCGGCGACGCGTTGCGGAGCGCCGTGAAATCGAACAAGCCGACCGTCATCAACCTGATGCTGACGCGCGAACTCGGCGACCCGTTCCGCCGCGACGCGTTCAAGCAACCGAGGCGCATGCTGCCGAAGTACAGGAAGTACAGCGCGAAAGGCGTTTAGCGCAAAGTGATAATCAAAAAAGCCGGCTGAATGCCGGCTTTTTTGTGGTGCGCGGTCTCCCAATAAAATCGTTGCCGATGGCTGCGCGGGTCGCGCGCAATGACCGGTTACGGCCTGGGATTGGCACAAGTGCCGCGAAGATCCGTTAACGACCGCATACACTCAATCTTCAGGTGATCGCCCAAGGTTAGTTCGCAGCTCGCTGTCGCCACGCAAGCGGGTGACGCCAATCCACCCGCTAAAAAACGACTTGACTCTATATGGTGCTTCCGCCATATTCTTGAAATGTCTGACACGACGGTCAAACCAGTTTCATGGATCGGTTCGAGCTATAAGGACTTCCGGGCGGTGTACACGGTGAAGTTCGCGACAGCGATATATGTCCTGCACGCCTTCCAGAAGAAGTCGAAGTCGGGAATCAAAACTTCGACGGAAGATTTGAAATTGATTCAGCGGCGGCTCAACGCAGCCGAAGCCGATTACAAGGTTCAGCTCGGAAAAGGAAAAGCATCATGAAAAAAGACTCAGGTACCAGCGTCGTGCGCGGCACGAAGAATATCTTTGCCGACCTTGGCTTCCCCGATGCCGATACACATCTGCTTAAAGCTGAACTGGTGACGCGAATTCAGAGTGTCATCAGCGGGCAAAAGCTGACCCAAACCGCAGCGGCCAAACGCATGGGTCTTAGTCAGCCGGACGTGTCCCGGCTGCTCAAAGGGCAATTCAGGGACGTGTCCATTGAACGTCTGATGCGGCTGCTGACGCGGCTCGGATGCGATGTCGATATCACCATTCGTAACCATAGGAAAGTAGCGGCGCCACGGGATACGATCCGCCTGCGGGCGGCCGCGTTATAGATAGTCAAGTCAGCCGATGATGTCGGCCGATTCTGCCAAGGGAGCAGGGCATCAGCGGCATCCAATTACCTGGTTTCGGGACTGAGCTTTGTTCCATGGACAGCCGGCAGCCATATCCCGAACACTTGGTTTGTCTCGACCTATCCCCCGACCATGAACATCGGTTTGGCCGCGGACCTTGAGCAGGAGCATCAGGTCGTCAGGTAGCCGCCGTCGATATCGATCGCAGCACCAGTAATGAAATGCGCGCGCCGCTGCGCTAGCGGATCGCCCACAGCGAAATCTGCGGCACGAAGCCGATCAGGATCGAGACCAGCGTCATCATCACGACGAACGGAAAGCAATAGCGCGCGATCTTCATGATCGGTTCGCCGGTGAGTCCGGAAACTACGAAGAGATTGAGCCCCATCGGCGGCGTAATAAAGCCGAGTCCGAGCGTGGTGATCATGAAGACGCAAAAATGGATCGGATCCATGCCGATCTTCTGCGCGACGGGATAGAGCAGCGGCGCAAGGATCAGGATGTTGGGCGTGCACTCCATGAACATGCCGGCGAGCAGAAAAATCAGCAGCATGATCAGAATCAGCGCCGTCCTGTCTGACGTGAGCGCAATCAGCGACTCGACGAAATTCTGCGGGATATTGAGCACCGCCAGTGCCTGCGCGAACAGGATCGCCACGCCGATGATCGGCAGGATAACGCCGTTCACGCGCGCTGAAGTCGCGAGCATCGCCGGGAAATCCTTGAGGGTGATCGTGCGCTGCGCGAGCCCTACGACGAGTGCCACCACGACCGCGACCGCCGCCGATTCAGTGGGCGTGAATATCCCGCTGTAAATGCCGCCCAGGATGATGACCGGCACCGCGATCGCATACTTGGCGTCGTTCAGCGCCATAAACCACGCGCGCCACGAAAACCGGCGCGGCGAATTCTCGTAACGGTGGATGCGGTTCAGGATGACATTCGTGAGCATGACGCCTGCCAGTACGATGACCCCGGGAAGGAAAGCAGCGAGAAACAACGTCGCCGACGAGATTCCGAGCACGAGCCCGATGATGATGTAGGCGATCGAGGGCGGAATCAGGATCCCGGTGCACGCGCCGGCGGCAACCAGCGCGCACGCATAGGCCTGCGGATAGCCGCGCTCGACCAGGCGCTTCAACGTGATGCGGCCGATGGCTGCGGCGTCCGCCGCATCCGACCCGGAGATGCACGAGAAGAGCCCGCAGCCCATGATCGTCGAGGTGCCCAGTCCGGAGCGCAAGCTGCCCGTCGTCGCTTCCGCGAAGTCGAGCAGCTTGTACGCGAGCTTCGAGCGTACCATCACGTCGCCGGTCAGAATGAATAGCGGAATCGCGATCAGCGCGAAGGAATCGACGTTGTCGAACAAT
Source organism: Betaproteobacteria bacterium (assembly GCA_031399805.1). GTDB lineage: Bacteria > Pseudomonadota > Gammaproteobacteria > Burkholderiales > SG8-41 > PALSA-1004. The sequence continues at coordinate 4,377 of JANNPG010000420.1, forward strand.
GCCTCGCCCAGCAGCGAGAGCGGCAGCGCGTCCGTGGTCAGGAGCAGTGCGACCGTGCCGACGCCCAGCACGACCCAGAACGGCACGGCCAGCGCCAGCAGCGCGAACATGAACACTAAAGATAGGGTGACGGCCATGCGGACTCAGTCGAAGAGCAGCGCGCCCTTGAAGGCGTCCCGCCCGGCGCGAAGGTCCGCGATGTCGCGGCGGATCGATTGCACAAGGCGCCAGATCATGAGCGCAAAGCCGAGCGGCACCGCGACCTCGAAATACGCCTTGCTGATGCGCAGCGCCGGCGCCACGGCGCCGAACTCGACGATGGAGAGGATGCTGTGCATCGACCAGTAGATCGCGAAACAGGCGAATACCAGCGTCACCAGTTCGGCAAAAATGTAGATATAGCCGTGCCACCGTTTCGGCAGCACCTGGAGCACGGTGTCGAAGCGGATATGCGCGCGCTCCTTGACCGCCTGCGAGGCGCCAATCCAGCCCAGATAGATGAACGCGTAGCGCGCGACCTCTTCGCCCCACAACGACGAGTATTGGAGGACGAAGCGGCGCACGACCTCATTCACGATCACGAACACGATCGTGCAGTAAAACACGAGCATCAAATAGCGCTCGGCGTCGGCGTCCAGGCGCCTGAGCAGTTCACGCACTATCGATACCCATCATGCTCCGCGGAAAGCGCAATTTTTCGGGCCGCTTACGCGACGGTGATCTTGCCTTTGGTATTCGCCGCCTTTTTCAGCTTGTCGAAGATTTCGAGCGAGCCGGCCAGCTCCTTCTTGATGTCGTCCCACTCCTTCCTTTGCTCGCCGCACGCGTCGGCCCAGCGCTTTTTCTCGTCGGCGGTCGGGTTGTAGAACTTGCAGCCGACCTTAGTGAACTCCTGCATCGAGAGCTCCCGCGCCTTCCCGATCTGGGCGAACGATTGCACCTGGGTCAACTCCGCGGCCTCGTCGAACTTGCGCTGCATGTCCTTGGGCAGCGAGTTGAACCACGGCAGGTTGCAGGCGAACATCTGGGCATCTGACACCGATTCAACCGTGGTGATCGATTCGAGGATGTCGATGAAGCCGAAGGTGTAGAGCGCGCCGATGGCCGGGTCGAGCGCATCGGCCACGCCCTGCTTCAAAGCGGTCGGCGTTTCGCCCCATGCGACGATGGTCGGATTGGCGCCGGCGAGCTGATAGAAGCGCCCCAGCAGCTTGGATGGCGGAATGCGCATTTTCACGCCTTTCATGTCGTCGGGCGTGCGCACGACCCGACCGAAGCCGCGGCGCACGGCGATCGTGCGCGGGTCCACCGTGTAGTAGAAAAGCGGCTTGTAGTTCTTGGCGTTGACTTTCGGATTGATCTCGTCCGCCCACGCCCTGGAGGTCACCAGGTTTGCATAACGCTGGTTGTCGCCGCACCAGAACGGGATGTTGATCAGGTCGACCGCGGGCGCGTATGACGAGAAGTTGGACAGCGACAGCCCGCCGGCGTTGACGGTGCCGCCCTGGACCTTCTGCGCGAGGGAGGCGCCCACGCCGAGCTGGCCAGCGGGAAAGAGCTTCACATAGAGGGCACCCTTGCTCAGGTTCTGCACGTTGTCCTTAAACGCCTCCTGCATGATGGGGTAGCTCACGAAGGATCCCAACTTGTACTCGGTGGCGAGGATCATGCGGTGCTGCGCCTTGCGCGCGCGGCCTTCCTCCTCCGCGGCGGTCTGCGCGACCGCGGTGTCGGACCATAAGTAACCGCCGGTCGTCGCGAGCACCGCGGTGGTGAAACCGTAACGCGCGGAAACTTCCATGAAGCGGCGGCGTGCCGGTGATGCGATTTTCTCAATTCGCTTGATCATTGTTTTCTCCTCGTGGGTAGTGATTATTGTTGTGGCGGGACTGCTATTGTTTGGGCGGCACCGCGGCGGCCTCGTTACGCATGAGGCCGGTCACGAATAAGATCATCGCGGCGAGCACGGCGAGGAACTCGGCAACGTCGCCCGCGTGCGGCAATGGCCAGCCGAAGGCGGCGATGCCCTTGCCGATCAGCACGTTGACGCCATACGCGCACAACAGCAACGCGGCGAGTATGTAAGCCGGCCGGCCCGGGTTATGCGCACTCATTTTGATGCCTCGTCATCACCCGCATGATATCCGAATGGGTTCTCTCTTGCAGTTCGAGTCGCATGGTGCGAGCATACTTCAATCTTCGTCATACGGATACGCATTGACCAAGCCCGCCGCCAAACTCATCGACGTCGCGCGCCTTGCCGGCGTGTGCAACGCCACCGTGTCGCGCGCGCTGTCGCGCCCCGCGTCGGTCAGCGCGGCCACGCAGAAGCGCGTCGTGGCCGCCGCGCTGCAGTTGGGCTATGTCCCGGACGGCGCGGCACGCGCGCTGCGCGCGCAGCGCACGCTGACGGTCGGCGCAATCCTGCCTACGCTCGATAATCTGCTCTACGCCAAGGCGACTCACGCGCTGCAGAAGGCGCTCGATGAAAGCGGCTATATGCTGTTGCTGGCGTGCCACGATTTCGATCTCGCCAATGAAGTCAAAGTCACGCGCTCGCTGATTGAGCGCGGCGTCGACGGGGTGGTGCTGATCGGCGCCGAACACGCCGACGAGTTGTTCGCGCTGCTTGCCGACTGTGGCATACCGTATGTGCTGACCTGGGCACTCGATACCTCCGGGCGGCATCCGTGCGTCGGTTTCGACAACCGCATCGCGGCGACGCGGGTCGCGAATTACCTTGTCGATATCGGTCATCGCGAGATCGCGATGATTTCCGGGGTGACGGCCGGCAACGACCGCGCGCGCGAGCGGCTGGCGGGCGTGCGCGAGGCGCTGGCGGCGCGTGGCATCGAATTTTTGCCGCAGCGGGTGATCGAAGCACCGTATACGCTCGCTGCCGGCCGCGCCGCCATGCACGGACTGCTGGCAGCCGCGGTGCGCCCGACGGCGGTGATCTGCGCCAACGACGTGCTGGCGATGGGCGCGGTGACCGAATGCCATGCGCAAAAAGTGGCGGTGCCCGAAGCGGTATCCGTGACTGGGTTCGACGATATCGAGGCCGCGTCCATACTGGTGCCGGCGCTCACGACGGTGCGCGTGCCGATGCGCGAACTGGGCTATGCGGCGGCCCAACAGATGCTCGTTCGGCTCGATGGCGGGCCGGGCGCACGGGTGACCGAACTTGCGGTCGACTTGATCGTGCGCGGCACCACCGCGCCGCCGCGCGCGATTGCCCGATGAAAGCGCTTGCCGCAACAATCCGGAGTTGCTACGCTCGGCGTCGCACACCTACGTCATGATGGATTCGTGAAGTCCCCCCGCAAGAACGCCAAGCTGAGCGATGTTGCGCGCCTCGCCAACGTCTCGACGGCGACCGTGTCGCGTGCGCTCATGCTGCCGCACAAAGTCAAGCCCTGCACGCTGACCCGCGTGCAGGATGCCGTGCGCAGCCTGGGCTACGTGGCGCACGGTGCTGCGCGCGCCCTCGCGTCGCGCCGCACGCATACGATAGGCGCGGTCATTCCGACGCTGGACAACGCGATATTCGCGAATACCACGCATGCCTTGCAGAAGTCGTTCGACGCGGCCGGCTACACGCTGCTGCTCGCGTGCCACGAATTCGATGCGGCAGTCGAAGTGCGCCTGACGCGCGCGCTCATCGAGCGCGGCATCGACGGCCTGGTGCTGCTCGGCACCTCGCACGACCCGCAGCTCTACGCGATGATCGCCCAGCGCCACATGCCTTATGTGTTGACCTGGGCGCTCGATGAGAGCGGCGCGCATCCGTGCGTCGGCTTCAATAATCGTGCCGCCGCGTTGCAGCTCACCAACCATCTGCTCGATCTCGGCCATCGCGAATTCGCGATGATTTCGGGGGTGACCGCCAACAACGAGCGCGCGCGCGACCGCCTGCACGGCGTGCGCGAGGCGCTTGCCGCGCGCGGCATCAAGCTTTCCGCCGAACGCATGATCGAGAAGCACTATTCGCTCGCCAGCGGGCGCGAAGGGCTGCGCACGCTGATGGCAAATGCGCGGCCGCCAACTGCGGTGATGTGCGGCAACGACGTGCTCGCGATCGGCGCCATCGCCGAATGCAATACGCTCGGGATCAGCGTGCCGCAGCAGGTTTCGATCACGGGCTTCGACGACATGGAAATCGCATCACTCTTGTCGCCGGGACTCACCACCGTGCATTTTCCGACGACCGAACTCGGCCAGCTCGCCGCAGCACACCTGTTGTCGCGGCTCGCGGGCGAGCATGTTGCGCGGCAGCACGAGCTGCCCGTGGAACTCAAGGTTCGCGGCACCACCGCGCCGCCGGTCCGCGCGCAGTTGCGGCGCGCCCAGCGTTGACTCAGGAAACGCTGCTGAGAAAGCGATTGACATATATGCATAACGTGCATATACTGATTCCATGACTGCGGATTTCGACCCGCAGAAGGATGCCGCGAATTTCAAGAAGCACGGTGTATCCCTATCCGGGGGAGACGGTGTGCTGAACGACCCGCTCGCCATTACCGTCGAGGATGAGTCGGCGGAAGGCGAGCAGCGTTTCGTCACCATCGGCATGAATGTATTCGGGTCGCTGATGGTTGTTGTTCATACGCCTCGGGATGAAGAGACGCGAATTATTTCTGTGCGAAAGGCCGACCCAAAGGAGCGAAGAGATTATGAGAAAAATATATGACTTCTCCAAAGGCAAGCGCGGAGCCGTGATTCCCACAACCGGGAAGACGCGTATAACCATTTATCTTGATGACGCGATTCTCGGGCGCTTCAAGACCCAGTCCGAAAAGACCGGAAAGGGATATCAGACCCTTATCAACGATGCGCTGAAGTCACATCTCGGGTTGACTGAGCCGCCGGTTACACAAGAGCTGATCCGTAAGATCGTGCGCGAAGAGCTTGCAGCCCATGACTGATCATCGGCTCGAGTGCGACGCACGCGACCGCGCGTCGTGCGCGAGCGCCCACGCAAGTTCGCGGATGCCGGCGCAGCATGTAGAATTCGTCCACGCCGATTGAGTTCCCGTTCCCCGCGGCGTTCCCGCCAGACCCTGGAACAACTGCATCTGCCGCTTGAAG
>JANNPG010000427.1:0-2356 GCA_031399805.1 Betaproteobacteria bacterium
CGCTTCGAACTCGCGCTGGTTATGGCTCTCGAAAAAATAACCGCGCCCGTCCTCGAATACGCGCGACTCGATAATGAGCACTTCCGGCAATGCGGTGCGTGAAACTTTCATCGCGGATAAATTTTAAGTGTAGCGGTAACGCAGGTTATGGAAACGCCTCGACGGTATTCTATGCGTAAAGCCCCGCTGCGTGTAGGCTTACGGTCTTGCAGACAGGCTATGTCGGTGCAATGACAAAAAAAATACTGCTGATCAAGACTTCGTCCCTCGGCGATGTGATACATGCGTTGCCCGCCATTACCGATTTAAAGGCGGCGCAGTCGGCCGCGCGCATCGACTGGGTGGTGGAAGAATCGTTGGCGGCTATCGTGAAGCTGCATCCGGGCGTAGACGAGGTCATTCCGGTGGCGATGCGGCGTTGGCGGCGCGCGTGGTGGCGCCGCTCGATACGCGACGAGGTCAGCGCGTGCCGGCGGCGCCTGCGGGCGCAAACCTATGACGCGATCATCGACGCCCAGGGGCTGATCAAAAGCGCGTTGATCGCGCGGGCTGCGCGCGGCCCGCGCCACGGCCTTGACTTTCACAGCTCGCGCGAGCCGCTGGCATTGTTTTACGATCACACTTACCGGATTTTATGGGACTTGCACGCGGTCGAAAGGACCCGGCTGCTGCTCGCGCGGGCGCTTGGTTACGCTGTGCCGCAATGTTGCGATTACGGTATTCGCGCCGCGCCGCGCCGTTTTGACTGGCTCGGCGCCGGCGCGTACGCGGTGCTGTTGCATGCCTCGAGCGGCGATTACAAGTTGTGGGACGAGCGAAACTGGATCGAGTTGGGGGATGCGCTTAACGCGACCGGCATCGCCTGCGTTCTGCCGTGGGGCAATGTGCGCGAGAAAGAACGCAGTACGCGCATCGCAGAGAAGTTGCGCGCCGCGGTATTGCCTCCGGCGTTGAGTCTGGATGATCTCGCCGGATTGCTTGCCGGCGCCAAATCGGTGGTTGGCGTCGACACCGGCCTCACGCACCTGGCGGCGGCGCTGGGCGTGCCGACCGTCGGGATTTATTTCGCCACCGATCCCGCCGCAACCGGGATATACGGCTGCGCACGCGCATCGAACCTCGGTGGAATCGGCCGCGTGCCGGACGCGCGGCAGGTGATAACCGCCGTCGAACAACTCACGCCATGAACGCAATGCGTTTTTTGTACACACTGTTGCTTTACTTGCTGCTGCCGCGAGCGCTGTTGCATTTGTGGCGGCGTGCGCGGCAGCAGCCCGAGTATCTGCAGCATGTCGCCGAGCGGTTCGGGCGTTACACGGTCAGGGTCGAACAACCGCTGATGTGGGTGCATGCAGTGTCGGTGGGCGAGACGCGCGCTGCCGAGCCGCTGGTGCGCGCTTTGCAGATGAGGTATCCGCAGCACAGCATTCTGCTCACGCACATGACGCCGACCGGGCGTGAGACGGGGGCCACGCTGTTCGGCGATGGCGTGCGGCGTTGCTACCTGCCGTACGATTTTCCGTTCGCCGTCGAGCGCTTTCTCGCGCACTTCAAACCCGCGTGCGGGATATTGCTGGAAACCGAAATCTGGCCCAACTTGATACACGCCTGCCGTCAGCGCCGCATACCGGTTTACCTGGTCAATGCGCGGTTGTCCGAAAAGTCGTTCGGCCGCTACGCGAGGTTTCGCACGTTCGCGGCGACGTGCCTGAATGAACTGAACGGGATTGCGGCGCAGAGCGTGGCCGATGCCGGGCGGTTGCAGGCGTTGGGGGCGACAGCGGTCGAAGTGACCGGCAATCTTAAATTCGATATTACGCCCGATGCGACCCAGCTCACGCGCGGTGACACGTGGCGCGGGCAATGGGGCCGGTCGCGGCCGGTGCTGTTGTGTGCGAGCACACGCGAAGGCGAGGAAGCGCTGCTGCTGCAGGCGCTGCAGCAGGTCGACATGCCGGATTTGTTGACCGTGATCGTGCCGCGCCACCCGCAGCGCTTCGATGAGGTGGCGGCACTGGTCGAACGCGCGGGAATTTTTTATCAGCGACGCAGCGCAGACCGTCCGCTCGCCGTGCAGACGCGAGTAGTGCTGGGCGACAGCATGGGCGAAATGGTGGCCTATTACGCCGCGTGCGACGTGGCAATCATCGGCGGCAGCCTGTTGCCGTACGGCGCGCAAAACCTGATCGAAGCCTGTGCGGTGGGGCGTGCGGTCATCGTCGGCCCGTCCACCTATAACTTTGCGGAGGCCGCGCAGCTCGCGATCGAAGCCGGCGCCGCGCTAGGAGTTGCAGATGCAGCGGCCGCGATCGCGGCTGCGGGTGAGTTACTACGCAACCCGACGAAGGTAAGGAGC
>JANNPG010000475.1:0-2933 GCA_031399805.1 Betaproteobacteria bacterium
GTTTGGCCGGTGACATACGAAATATAGCCGGGCACTAGCGGGAGCACGCACGGGGATAGGAAAGAAACAATCCCCGCTGCGAAGGCGGTCAAAGCACCGAGGCTGGATATCTCGCTCATATGCCCAGGCTCGTCGCCTTCCCAACTGCGGATGTTTCTGGTCCGACCGTCGGTACGGGACCGCGCGGGAAATAAATACCGAGCGCGGAGACCAACATGATCGCAAGCCCGATGGTCGCAATTTCGAGCCTGTTCATTTACGCAACTCGCGAATCAACGGAAGGACTTTGTCCTGCAAGATTTGCGGGGTCAGCTGCCCAATCACCTTGTAAGCAATGCGGCCGTTGCGATCGACGACGAAAGTCTCCGGCACGCCGTAGACACCCCAGTCAATGGCTACCCGACCATCGATATCAGCACCGGTCCGCGTATACGGGTCTCCCAGCTCGTTTAACCATTTTTCAGCGTCAGCGGGACGGTCTTTGTAGTTCAGGCCATAAACTGCCACGATGCCTTTATCCCGGAGCTCCACTAACAACGGGTGTTCCACACGGCAGGGGACGCACCAGGATGCGAACACGTTGACCAGCGATACCTCGCCCCTGAGGTCGGCGCTGGAAAGTCCCAGCGCTCGGCCTTGGACCGGCGGCAGGCTGAATTCCGGCACCGGCTTGCCGATGAGCGGTGATGGTATTTCACGCGGCTTCAGAGTGAGGCCGACCGCGAGGAAAACACCCACGACCAGAACCACCGCAAGCGGCACGAGCGCCATAAGCCGCGAGCCCGTGCGCGGCATTTCGGAATCATTCATATCTCAACTCAATTTTGTCGCCGTCCTTCACCTGGTAGTTCTCAAGTTCGGTATTTGTTTTTCCATTGATAGTCATGCTGACGTTTGCCGGTATTTCCTGCTTTTGTCCTTTGACGAAAATCGCGAGCTGCGCATGTCGATGCAGTCCGCTGCTGGTGGCGACTCAGACTACGCTCGAAGAAATCCGTAAAAAGGTCGAGACACAAACGCAATGAGGCGAAGTTAGCCGTCAATGCGCCTAGATATGGTCATTTGATCTCGGTGATCAGGTAATTGTTGCCGTCGTAGCTGAGTTCGAACTCAACCTTCTGCGGCGGCTGCAAATTGGCGAGCTGGCTCTTGTCCTTGACAACGTAAGACATGGTCATCGCCATCATGCCGAGCGCCGGCAGGGGCCCGTGCTTGATCGTCACCACGCCTCTTTCCTTGTTGATGCTTTGCACCCACCCGCTGCCGCTGGTGGTTGTCTGTGAGGCGCCCGGTGTCCGCGCTTGCTCGGGGCCGGGAAGCGACAGCCACGCGAAGCCTGCAAACGCGGCGACTAGCGTGAAAACAACCAGCTTCTTCATGCGCCTCTGCTTGATCATCGAGTATTTTCCCTGGCAGGCGGCGACACGCGGAATCACGCTACTGCCATAACCGGGATAGAGGCGGCGGGCTGCTTGATTTCAGTGATCAAAAATTTGCGCTCGTGATTTTAGTGATCAAATACTTGCTGCCGTCGTAGGTAAGCTCGAAGTTCACTTTCTGCAGCGGTTGCAGGCTCGACAGCATCGCTTTGTCCTTGACCAGGAACGACATGGTCATGCCCGGCATGTTGAGCCCCTGCAGCGGGCCGTGCTTGATGGTGACCGCTCCCTTTTCCCGGTCGATCTGCTGAATCAAGCCGGTGCCCGTGCTGGTTTTTTGGATGGCGGCGGGAGCTTGAGGTTGCGCCGAGTGCTGCCCACCAGGATGGTGGTTGGCAAAAGCGTTGCCGGCGCCAGCGACTGCGAATAGCATCATCATGAGAAACTTTTTCATATCTTGCTCCTTTCAGTCAGGTTGACGAGATGCCGCATGAGACTGTGCTATGCCTTTACCTTGTAGCCGATCATCATTCCCGTGTCCTCGTGTTCCAGATTGTGGCAATGGAACATATAGGTCTGATCCCCGGAGAACGGATGGCTGAAATCGAGCGCGATGCGCACCGACTCTCCCGGCCACACCAGCACGGTGTCGAGCAGGCCCGTGTCCTGCGGCAGCAAGCCGTTGCTACGGGTGCTACGGGTGGCGAGTGCTTTGACTTGCGCCGGGCTGTCACGCCGTTCAATCACCCGGAACTGGAAGCCATGAATGTGCATCGGGTGCGGCATGCTCGCGCGGTTATTCCTCAGCACCCAGGTCTCGCGCGCGCCGCGCCGCGCGGTGACCGGCGTTTCAAGCATGTTGAAGCGCCAGCCGTTGATATTCCATTTACCTTTGCCGTCGTGGCCGAGCGTAAGGCGCCGCGGCTCGCCCGCTGCGGCCGCGAGCTTCGGCAATTGCGACAGCTGCGACGGGATTTTCCTCTTGTACTCGGGTGACGACTTGACATTGATCTGAAGCAGCGGCATTTCCGCGCCATCCATCAGACCGCCGCCCGCATGTGCGGCGTGCGGGTCCGCTCCGCCGCCCTGCATGGCGCCGGCCGCCGGTTTGCCGCTTTTCTCGTCAACCGACTCATTGTGCATCGGGTCGAATGCGCGGCTCATGAGAAATACCGGTTCGCTCGCGGTTGCCTCGCGCAGGTCGACCAGCACATCAAGCCGTTGCGCCGCTCCGATGAACGTTTCCCGCACCTTCTGCGGCTGCTCCAGCAAGCCGCCGTCAGTGCCGATCAGGTAATACTCGATCAAGCGGTTGCCCTGCGCGAAGGCGAGGCGGTAACTGCGGGCATTGGAGCCGTTCAGGATGCGGAAGCGGTAGATGCGGCGGGCGGCGTCGAAGTAGGGCCGCACCGTGAGGTTTACCAGAATTTCTTCGCCGAGAAAGCCCGCGAACATCTGGTCGCGCGACAGCTTGTATTCGAGCTTGCCTTCGAAGTTGAAGCTGCGATCCTGGATCACCAAAGGGATGTCGGTGACGCCGAGCGCGAGATCGAG
>JANNPG010000077.1:0-6306 GCA_031399805.1 Betaproteobacteria bacterium
GCCGCAGTGGGGAGGAATTCGTGCATCGGCGGGTCCAAGAGGCGCACCGTCACCGGCAGCCCCTTCATCGCCTTGAAGATGCCCTTGAAGTCCGCGCGCTGAATCGGCAACAGGCGGTCGAGCGCGGCCTGCCGCAATTCCGGAGTTTCGGCGAGGATCATCTCCTGCACGATGGGCAGGCGATCGGTGCTGTTGAACATGCGCTCGGTGCGCACCAGGCCGATCCCCTTGGCGCCGAACTTGCGCGCGCGGGTCGCGTCCTCCGGCGTGTCGGCGTTGGCCATCACCTGCAGCCCCGCCACGCTGTCCGCCCACCCGAGCAGGGTGACCATTTCACCGGAGAAAGTCGCTTCCACCGTCGGCACTTCGCCGGCGTAGACATGGCCGGTGCCGCCGTCGATAGTGATGACGTCGCCTTCGTGGAGCGTGGTCTCACCGATGGTCGCATTACGCGCCTGGTCGTTGATCACGATCTGCTCGCAGCCGGACACGCAAGGCTTGCCCATGCCGCGCGCGACCACCGCCGCGTGCGAGGTCTTGCCGCCACGGCTGGTCAGGATGCCTTGCGCCTGGAAGAAGCCGTGGATGTCTTCAGGCCTGGTTTCCTCGCGCACGAGAATGATTTTTTCGCCGGCGCGGCCGCGCGCTTCAGCGGTGTTGGCGTCGAACACGATCTTGCCGGAAGCAGCACCCGGCGAGGCCGGCAGCCCCTGCGCGAGCGACTTGCCGTGAAAATCCGGCGACAGCTGCGGCACCAGCAGCTGCTCGAGCATCACGGGCTCGACGCGCAGCAGCGCGCGCTCCCTGGTGATCAGCCCCGCGTTGAACATTTCCACCGAGGTGCGCACCATGGCGCGGGCGTTCATCTTGCCATTGCGGGTCTGCAGGCAGTAGAGCGTGCCTTTTTCGATGGTGAACTCGAAATCCTGCACCTCGTGGTAATGCGACTCCAGCCGGTTGTGCAGTTCCATCAACTGGCGGTAGATGTCCGGCATTTCCTGTTCCAGCCCGGCGATCGGCTTGGGCGTGCGGATGCCGGCCACCACGTCCTCGCCCTGCGCGTTGACGAGGTATTCGCCGTAAATCACGTTCTCGCCGGTGCCGGGATTGCGCGTGAAGCCCACGCCGGTGCCGCAATCGGCGCCCATGTTGCCGAACACCATGGTGCAGATGTTGACCGCGGTGCCGTGCGCCATGTCAGGCGTGATCTTGAACTGCCGGCGGTAGTCGATCGCGCGCTTGCCCAGCCACGAGCGGAACACCGCGCCGACCGCGATTTCGAGCTGCTCGTACGGGTCCTGCGGAAACGGCTTGCCGGTGTGGCGCTGGACGAGCACGAGAAATTCCGCCGTCAGCTCCTTGAGGTGGTCCGCGTCAAGATCAAGGTCGACGCGCGCGCCGTATTTGCGTTTGACGAGCACCATGCGTTCGTCGAAGTGCTCGTCGGCCACGCCCAGAGCGATCTTGCCGAAGAGCTGGATGAAGCGGCGGTAGGCGTCCCAGGCGAAACGCGGGTTGTCGGTCTGCTTGATCAGCCCCTTTAACGATGCCTCGTTGAGCCCCAGGTTGAGGATGGTGTCCATCATGCCCGGCATCGACATCGCCGAGCCGGAGCGCACCGATATGAGCAGCGGGTTGTCGCCGCTGCCGAAGCCCTTGCCGGTGTGTTTCTCCAGCGCGCTCATGTGGCGCCGGATGTCGTCCGTCAGGCCGGCCGGCAGCTGGTTTTTCTCGAGGTAGGCAAGACACGCGTCGGTGGTGATCGTGAAGCCGGGCGGCACATTGAGCCCGATCTGCGTCATCGCGCAAAGGTTGGCGCCCTTGCCGCCTAGGAGCATCTTGTTCTTGCCGTCGCCTTCTTTGAAGGCGTAGATGTATTGCTTGCCGGTGATAACGGCGAGATTCGGTTTGGTCATGGCGGTCGTTTCTCTCGTGAGTGGGGCAACGGATTGTTCGCGGATCGAAGGGTGCCTGGCGGCATCCTCTTTTTAAGGCAAAACGGGGAAAAAAGAAAGCGGACAAATCAAGCCGCGGCATTTTAATTCCCGCCCGCCCGGATAGTTGCCCTCTTACGGCTTGTAGACCACCGGCGCCAGCGTGCGCTGGTCTATCATGACGTCGACGATCGCCGGCTTGCCGCTGGCGAACGCGCGATACAGCGCGTCCTCGAGGTCCCCCGGGCGCGTGACGTGTTCGCCGTGCGCGCCGAAGACCCGCGCCAGCGCGCCGAAGTCGGGGTTCTGGTAGTCCACCGCATAAAAGCGCCCGCCGTAATGCTCGTTCTGGAACGCGCGCTCGTTGCCCAGCCCCTGGTCGTTGAACACGACATAGACCACCGGAATTTTCTCGCGCACTGCGGTCTCGAGCTCGCCGATATTGCACATCGCGCCCATGTCGCCCGACGCGCATAGCACCGGGCGGTCAGGCCGCGCGAGTTTCGCGCCGAGCGCGATCGGAAACGAGCCGCCGACCGACGCCCAGTCGTCGATGCACATGAAGGTGCCCGGCTCGTAGCTCTTGAAGTAGCTGCGCACGTGCTTGCCGCCGTTGCCCGCGTCGACGACGAGCAGGCCGTCGCGCGGCAGCACTTTACGGATCATGTGGGCGACGAACTGCGACTGTATCGGCTCTGCCTCATGGCGCACCGCGCCCTGCAACTCGGCCTCCCAATCGGCGCGCGCCTTCGCCACGTCGACCCACGCGTTGCGCAAACCGGCTGTGGCCGCGCGTTCGTTCAAGCCGGCGATGAAACTCGCGGTCGAACCCGTCACGCCGAGCGCGACCGGAAACACGATGCCGATCTGGCCGGGTGCGGCACTGTGATGAACGAGCTTCGCGTGTTCGTTGAAGATCCCGTACTTGTACATCGTCGAAAAGACATCGATGTGCGCGCCGATCGCGACGATGACGTCGGCCTGGGGCACGCTACGGTTGGCGCTGCTGAAACCGTTGCGGCCAAGCGGCCCGAGTGCAAGCGCGTGCGACGACGGAAAAGCGTCGGGTGAGTACTGAAGGGCTGCGACCGGGATACCCGTGCGCTCCGCAAGTGCGGCCATGGCGTCGGTGGCCGCTTCGCTGATCACGCCGCGCCCGACGACGAACACGGGTCGCTGTGCGCCCGCGAGCAGTGCGCACACCTGGTCGAGTTGTGCGCTGCTGCACGAGGGCAATACCGTGTTGCGATAGGCGGCCGGCGCGATGGCTTCGATGGCGGTGTGCTCGAGCAGGATTTCGCTCGCGGCCTCGATATGCGTCGGCCCCTGCGGCTCCGTGAGCGCGACGCGAAACGCCTTGCGCACCGACTCCTGAACTTTGTGCACATTCGGAATGCTGTACGCCCATTTGGTGATCGGCCGCATGAACGTGACCTGGTCCATGTCCTGTGTGGCGTCGCGCTCGCGCATCGAGCTCTCCTGCACGCCGCAGATGCTGATGACCGGCACCAGCCCGCGATAGGCGGCGCCGATGGCAGTGGCCAGATTCGTGACGCCCGGCCCCTCGGTCGCCGTCACCACCGCCGGGCGCAGTCCCGCGCGCGCAAAGCCATAAGCCATGAAAGCCGCACCCTGCTCGTGGCGCGTCAGAATGAACCGGATTTGCGGCGTGTCGCGCAGCGCATCGATAATCGCGAGGTTCTGCGTGCCCGGGATACCGAAGACGTGGTCCACACCTTCGCGCAGCAGGGCATCGACCAGCGCGCGCGCGCCGGTTGTCGTGTTGACCATCGGGTGTTCCCTGGATTCCGTTGTTAACTAATCGGGGCCGCAGTAACCATCGCTAAAGCATCCGCCCCCGTATGCCTGTGCGCCGAGGCCGCTTGCAACAGGTGCACCGTGCCCAAGTGATTGCCGAGCGAGGCCCGTCGCGTCTTGCGATCGTCGGGGGCCGAAAAATTCATCCAGAACTGCGGCGACGCGCCAAAATACCGGCCCACGCGCAGAGCCGTATCTGCCGGAATGCCCGCATTGGCGGCAACCGGCAATTGCACCGTGAATGCGAGAAATGTCGGCGTTCGGCGTCGAACATGCCTCTTGCGCGTCATGCCTGCTCTGTGTCCTGTGTGCATTAGTGCCTCCCCACTGCGAACACTCGTGACATCCGTCATACGGGTAAGCAAAACCGACGCTCATCATAGCAGCAGGCATGGATATTGCGACATGATACTAAGAGGTCAAGTTGGCATGACGATTCGCGGGCGCAGGCGCAACAGAATTCGGCTGGCATCGATTGAAAATGGTCAAACACAAACATTTGCGTCGCAAGTTCATGGTGGTGGCGGTGGCGGCGGCATGCTCTGCCGGGCAATTCGCGTATGCGAACCCGGCGGGGCCGGTTGTCGTCAGCGGCCAAGTCACGTTCGCCACCAGCGGCCGTCAATTGGCGGTTACCAACACCCCGGGCGCGATCATCAACTGGCAGCAGTTCTCGATCCAGGCCAATGAGGCGACGCGTTTCATCCAGCAATCCGCCGCGAGCGCGGTGCTCAACCGGGTGGTCGGCGTCGACCCCTCGCTGATACTCGGCACGCTGCAATCGAACGGACGCGTATTCCTGATCAACCCCAATGGCGTTTTGTTCGGCGCCGGCAGCCGGATCGACGTTGCGGGCCTGGTGGCGTCGACGCTCAACCTCAGGAACGAGGATTTTCTTGCCGGGCGCATGAATTTCACCGGCGACCCAACGTCGGCCGCGGCGATAGTCAATCAAGGCCGGATTTCCGCGAATCCCGGCGGTCAGGTATTCCTTATCGGCTCGGCGGTTGATAACCAGGGCGTGATCACGGCGCCGAATGGCGACATCGTGCTCGCCGCGGGCAAATCGGTGCGCGTAACCGACACCGCGACCGCCGGCTTGCAGATCGAAATTACCGCCCCCGCCGATCGCGTGCTCAACCTGAGCGAAGTGACTCACGGCAGCCGCGGCATTTATGCCGGCCTTGTCAGAAGCAGCGGCGCCCTCAGCGCCGATACGGTGGTGCGCGGCGCCGACGGCAGCATTACTCTCAAAGCGTCGAACGGAGTTCAATTGGACGCGGGCAGTGTCGCTTCGGCGAACGGGAGTAGCGGCGGCCGCATCGTCGTCGATGCGCAGCGAGGCGACGCGATGATTTCGGGCACGTTGTCGGCGCGCGGCGACGACGGCGTTGGTGGATCCGTCGCGATTACGGGAAATCGCGTTGGTCTTCTTGACACGGCACTCGTCGACGCATCGGGTGCGAGCGGCGGGGGCAGCGTGTTGCTCGGTGGCGACATGCACGGTGGTTCGATTCGCGATGGCGGTCTTGACCTGCTGAACTCCCAGCGCACCTACGTCGGCCCCAATGCACAGATCCGCGCCGACGCGCTGGTGTCGGGAGACGGCGGCAAAGTCGTGGTCTGGGCCGACGACACGACTCAGTTCTACGGCGCAATCTCCGCGCGCGGCGGCGCGAGCAGCGGCAACGGCGGGGTTGTCGAAACGTCCGGCAAAGGCTGGCTCGACTTTCAGGGCACGGTCGACACCAGGGCGCCAGCGGGCGCGACCGGAACGTTGTTGCTTGACCCCACCGATATCACCATCAGCGCGGCCGCGAGCACGCCGACGATGGCGTTTGGCGCGGGCACCTATACCGACACGGCTACCACACCCTCCAACCTGAACGTCGCCAACCTGATCGCGCAACTGGGATTGAGCAACGTCACTGTCTCGACGGCGTCAAGCCTCGGCGATGCCGGCGACATCAGCGTCAACACCGCAATCAGCTATAACTCCGGCTTTAACCTGGATCTTGCCGCCAGCAACAACATCACCGTCACCGCCGGCAGTGGCATCACCAATGCTGGCGCCGGGGCGTTGACCTTGACTGGCGGTGGCGCGGGCTCGATCGCCATCAATGAAAATATCAGCACTAACGGCGGCACCATCACGCTCAACAGCGGCTCGGGTGGCGTCACCCTCGCAAACGCGAAGTCGATCGACGCCGGTTCGGGCCTGCTAGCAATTAACGCGGGCGCGGGTGCGGTTGACTTCGGCACCGGCACGCTCCAGACCGGCAATGCAACCGCAGCGGCCATGACGGTGACGAACGCGACGACCCTCGCGCTCGGAAATATCGCGCTAACGGGTGGCGGGACACTGGGTGTCAACCATAGCGGTGCCGGCTCACAGAACGCCACGACGTCGATCAGCGGCACGGGCGCCCTCACCAAAACGGGCGCAGGAACACTTACGCTATCGGCGACAAACACCTTTGCCGGCACCACGACGATCAACGCCGGGACGCTGTCGCTGGCGGGCGGGGCGACGCTGCAGTACACGGGAACGGGC